>CAIOTT010000001.1 GCA_903861305.1 Candidatus Omnitrophota bacterium
CGCATAATAGATCCTCCGCCCTGAAATGTCCGTAAAAAAATAATCCCGCGCGTCAAGCCGCAGTGAATTATGACCAATGCCGCCCCAGCGCACACCGGCCCCGTCACCGCAACGCACGGTCAGGTTTGCCATGCGATAGTCCTTAGGGATCCTGGCCGCCGCCTCGGCGCGCAGACGTGGAATGAAATCCGATATCTGCTCCATGGCAATGGGGCACGCCGTAACTTCGATCAAAGGTCCCCGCTGTGCCGATGAGAATCCGATATGCACGTCCCCATTGCGCCGGTGAATAAGCTTGAGATCAAGCCTGTTGCGGTAATGAAAAACCTTGGGTGACGCTGCAATGGGGGAAAAAACACCCTCTTCAAGCGTAACGTAAGGGCGCAGCGCGTTTTTCAAAGCGCTTTCCTTAAGAACAAGCTCCTCCTCATACGCCAGGTGCTGATACTGACAACCGCCGCAAGTTCCAAAAACAGGACAAACCGGGATGGCTGGGCTCAATATCTCACCTGCATGGTCCGCGCCATAAAATCAAGCATGAGCCTGTCCTTGGGATACCGGTCATCCGTTCCCATATAAAAAAGATTATACCCTTTCTCGTGGATCGTAAAAAGATAGACCACAAGGACCATCGGGGGAACCCCTTTAACCTTCAGGACAACGCGATAACCGTCATGCCCCGCTACCTGGAATACCGTTTTCTCCGTCACGGCAAGATCCTTGAAGACCGCCGTGATCTGTTCAAGGGCGAGCTTGACATAATCGTCAAGGGAAATGACATTTTGAGACATGTCATAGGTCGAAAAGTTGACCGTCTCCTGAAAACTGTCAAGGGCCGTCTCCTTGGGAGAAATAAAGATGGCCACCACATTATCCAGGGGCTTCTCCTTGACCTGCCAGTTCCCCGGATAATAGATATTCATTCCAGCGTGATGATTGTGGTATTGCTTGAACGCCATCATGAACCATATCCCGATCGTCACAACAGCAAGGAATAGCACGCCGATGATCGACAAAAGAACGATCCTTGTCGCCAGCTTCTTATCAAAAGGCTTCCCCTCTTCCTTCCAAAGCGGCTTAACGTATTCCGTCATATTTGTTCCCTTCTTTGTCAAGCTTGCCAATTTACCCTGGCTCCGGCGTCGTGCCACATGGACGCCGTCTCCATGCACAAATACACGTGTGTCGATGCTGCCGCCTGGCGCCTGATCCACGCGAGCATCGCGCGGTAGATCTCAAGACGCTCCGCAGGGGCGTACCGTAACTTTCCGTCTGCCCCCATGAGCAGTTCCGCATCAAGGATTGTATTCTCCGGGAAGCGATTTTCAATGACTTTTTTCTGGGAAGGCGTCATCCTTAATGTCCCAACACTGATCCAGGCGATGCTCTCCGAAGGAACTGCCTCGAAAAGTCGCTTCACCAGGCCCTCATACACCGCCTCCCATCCCGGAAAATAAATGACCGGATCGAAATGGAACGCGGTACGGTAGCCGTGGGCCGCGCAACGGGCCGCCGCCGCCAGCCGCCTGGCCAAACTGGCGGTGAAATGTTCATTTGCGTCGATAACCTTCTGCGGATTCAGGGACCATCCAACAACAATATTGGATGCGGCCTTAACATCAAGCAGGCCCGCGACATTGTCGCTTTTAGTCTTGAACTCAAATACACGACCGGGAAAAGCGCGGAAATGCTCGACAATGCGGCCCGAAAAACCGGTCAAGTCATCGAACACCAGTGAATCCGTGGTCTCACCTGACCCCAAACGCACACCATCCCTGGAATCATTGAAAACCCGAAAGAAATCGTCCAGATTTTCGGGAATAACAATACCCGGCGCGTTCGCGTAACTCTGCAGGAAACAATAAGTGCACTCAAAAGGACAGCCGAACCCGAGGTTGGCATTATGATAGCCGCACGGCACAACACCCGGCGAACACGGGCACGGCTTAAAATGGTCGTACTGCTCCTGAATGATAAAAAGATCCCGTGTCCGGCGGTTGTAGGCGTGAATGTCGAATTCCTCCCGGCCGGTATAAGTCTTGTAATCCCCGATCAAGGTCAATCCGGCACGAGGATACTTCTGCACAGCGCGGCGTACCAGAGGTGAATCCTTGACGCTTGCCTCAGCGTAGATCATTCCTGGCGCGGGAACATTCTCCCCGCGATCGAGTGGCATGGCTGAGGCCGGGTCTATCTCAACGGCCGAAAAAGACCCGGATACTTTTTCCTGACGACGGACGGCCTCGGGAAAACGGCGGGCCACCAGATAGGCTTTGACGGCCGCGAAAGCCCTGCAGTCCGCGGGAATACGGTCCAGCACTTCTACGGGCATAAGCCGCTCGCGCTTGGCTATTTCAAATACAAGGCGGGTTATTTCCTGGCGCTTATTGGCTCCGAAGCTGGAGAATTTTTCAGGAATGTCCATGCGGCCCCGGGACCGAGGTCTGGCTGACGTCAACAGCCCCCCGTTTCATCTCATAATGCCACTTCCAGATGAAATACACGACCGGATAGACCAGCAACTCCATCACAAAGCTGCTGAAGATCCCGCCGACCATGGGCGCGGCGATACGTTTCATCACGTCCGCCCCCGCCCCCATCGACCACATGATCGGGATCAGGCTCATGAACATCGCGGCCACGGTCATCATCTTCGGACGGATACGCTTGACCGCGCCATGCATGATGGCTGCCTCAAGGTCCTGCTGCGTCCTCATGGCGTTGCGCCGGACAGCATCATGATACGACAAGTCAAGGAAAAGGAGCATGAACACGCCGGTCTCAGCGTCGAGACCCATGAGGGCGATCATGCCGACCCACACCGCAATGGACATGTTGTACCCCAGCATCCACAGGAACCATACCGCGCCGACAAGGGAGAACGGGACGGCCAGCATCACGATCCCGGCTTTGACCGGCGAACGGGTGTTCATGTAAAGCAGGATAAAGATCAGGAACAGCGTCACGGGAATAACGACCTTCAAGCGTTCACGGACGCGCAGCATATTTTCGTACTGGCCGCTCCACTGGAGGGCATAACCCGTCGGCAACTTGAAATTCTTTTCAACGGTCTTCTTCGCTTCTTCCACGAAACTACCCACATCCCGGCCCGCGATATCCACATACACATAACCTGAAAGCATGCCATTCTCGTCGCGGATCATGGCCGGGCCGCTCACGATCCTGATATCCGCGAGCTGTTCCAGCGGGATCTGCGCGCCATTCATGGCCGGCACCAGCACCCGGCGAAGCTTGGGAAGATCATCGCGCAACTCACGGGCATAACGCACATTGACCGTGTAGCGTTCGCGGCCTTCGACCGTTGTCGTCACCGGCTCGCCGCCGATCGCGGACATGATGATATCCTCGACATCCTTGACGGACAGGCCGTAACGGGCGATCTGATCGCGTTTGATATCAAAGTCAACAAAGTAGCCGCCGGTCACGCGTTCCGCGTAAACGCTGCGCGTTCCCTTGACGCCCTTCATGATGCTTTCCAGCTGCATGCCGATCTTTTCGATCTCTTTAAGGTCAGCCCCGAAAACCTTGATGCCGACCGGCGTGCGCACACCCGTGGTCAGCATGTCGATCCTGGCCTTGATGGGCATGGTCCAGGCATTCGACACACCCGGGAACTTCATCTTCTTATCCAGGTCCGCAATGACATCCTCCCAGGAAAGCCGATCCGGCCAGATGGGACGAAATGGGGCCTGAAGGAATCCGGGCAACCCGGAATACCAGCGGTCGGTCTTGCGCCACTCGCTCTCGGGCTTGAGGACAATGGTCGTTTCCATCATGGAGAATGGCGCGGGATCCGTTGACGTTTCCGCACGGCCGGCCTTGCCGAAAACACGCTCAACCTCGGGAACGGTCCTTATGACCTTGTCCATCTGCTGCAGCAATTTTTCAGCTTCGGTGACCGACAACCCCGGCAGTGTCGTCGGCATATATAGGATGCTGCCTTCGTTAAGCGGCGGCATGAATTCCGACCCCAGCTGCAGGAAAACAGGGACCGTGGCGATCACCAGCGCCCCCGCCGCAAGCAATGTGGATTTACGGTATTTCAGGACAAAGCGGCATGCCGGCTCGTAAATACGGAACAGGACCTTGCTGATGGGATGTTTCTCTTCAGGATAGTATTTCCCGACCGTCAGCCCATTGAAAAGGGCCGACAGCCAGCGGGGCCGCCAATTGACCTTGTTCACGCGGACCAGCATCACGAACATGGCCGGGACCAGCGTGACCGCGAGGATAGCGGCGATGGCCATGGAAAAGTTCTTGCTGAACGCGAGCGGCCTGAAAAGCCGCCCCTCCTGGTCCACGAGCGTAAAGACCGGCAAGAACGCGACCGCGATCACCAGCAACGAAAAGAAGACGGACGGCCCCACTTCTTTCAGGGAGGTCAACAGGACTTCATGATAATCCTGTTGCCGGCCCGACGCGTCCCACAACTGGATCTTTTTATAGGCGTTCTCTACCATGACAATGGCGCCATCCACGAGAACACCGATCGAAATAGCGATCCCGGCCAGGGACATGATATTCGAGGTCAGCTTCATTGCGAACATCGGAATGAACGACAGGATCACAGCGACCGGAATGGTCGTGATCGGGACGCTCGCGGAAGGAAAATGCCACAGGAAAAAGATGATCACCAAACTCACGATGATCATTTCCTCGATCAGCTGATGCTTGAGCGTGTCAATGGCCCTCAGGATAAGATCTGAACGGTCATACGTTGTCACGACCTCAACACCCGGCGGCAACGAGCCCTTGACCTCTTTCAGCTTCTCCTTGACCCTTTCGATCACATTCAGCGCATTCTCTCCCGATCGCATGACCACGATCCCGCCGACAGTATCCCCCTCGCCATCCAGGTCCGCCACACCCCGGCGGATATCAGGTCCCAGGACAACGGAAGCCACGTTCCTTATCAGAACAGGGTTCCCGCTGCCGTCATTTCCGACCACGATATCCTCGATATCTTTGACAGACTTGGCATACCCCCGGCCACGGATCATGTACTCCGTGCCGGCAAATTCAACCAGGCGGCCGCCAACATCATTATTGCCGTTGCGTATCGCTTCGGTGACCTTCATGAGCGGGATATTGTAGGCCAGAAGCGCGTTAGGATTGACGTTCACCTGGTACTGTTTCTGGAACCCTCCTACCGACGCGACCTCGGCAACACCAGGCACCGACTGGACCCAATAGCGCAGATACCAGTCCTGGAACGAACGCAACTGGGCAAGGTCATTCTTTCCCGACTTGTCGACCAACGCGTACTGATAGATCCACCCGACTGACGTGGCATCAGGCCCGATCTCTGTGCGGACCCCTTCCGGCAATTTGGGAAGGATCTTGCTCAAATATTCAAGCGTCCGGCTACGCGCCCAGTAAATGTCCGTGCCATCCTTGAAAATGATGTAAACGTAAGAATAGCCGAAGTCCGAAAAACCACGGATCGCCTTGACGTTCGGGGCGCCCAGCATGGCCGTGATAATAGGATATGTCACCTGGTCTTCGATAATATCGGGCGAACGGTCCCAGCGGGAATAAACGATCACCTGTGTATCGGACAGGTCGGGGATGGCATCAAGCGGGATATTTTTGAAAGAATAAACAGCGATCGCGATCGCGACGACCGTCAGGATAAGTACAATGTACTTATTCCGGGCTGAAAATTCTATGAGCTTCTCGATCATAAGGATCCCTTGAGTTTGCTTTCCGAATCGATCAGGAAATTACCGCTGGTCACAACCTCCTCGCCATCCTCCAGGCCGCTCACGACCTCGTAATACTCACCCGCCTTGGGCCCAAGCTCGACGTCACGCGCCGAAAATCTGTCATCTTTAACAACATAAACGATCTTGCGCAGGCCGGAATCCATTACCGCCTCCTCAGGAATAGCAAGCTTCTCTCCCAGGTCGACCGATATCCTGGCGTTAACGAACATCTCGGGTTTAAGCTTCCCGTCTTTATCTTCTACCTCGACCCTGACCCGCAGAGAACGGCTTTCAGCGTTCAACACAGGCGTTAATCCCGCGACCTTTCCTTTAAAATGAACGCCGGGATAAGCTACGGCATCAAGGACAACATCCTGCCCTTCTTTGACAAGGCCAAATTCATATTCATAAACCGTGACATAGACCCACGCCTTGCCGGAATTCCCCGGGAAATACAGGCTATCCTGAGCGATACCGTCCTTCTTGAGCCCTTCGATCTCTGCCTTGCTCATTCCCAGCAGCAGTAGTTTTCTTTCCGAAGAAGCCAGCATCCCCGCTGCCTGTTCCCTGATCGACACCGACACACTGTTGGCCGTGGCCGCGACCGTCTTTAAGGACTGGACAAACTCTTCCTGCGCGACATAAAGATCAGGATCGTACGCGACCTTGCCGACCGTGACGATCCCTACCGCCAGCGGACGCTTCTTCACGATATCCTTTTTAACGCCGATCAACTGCTGCTTGGCCGCATTGATAAGCACGCCCGCAGAGACTCCCTTTGCCTCATCATAAACAGGGACATAATCCATGCCCATAGGGTCTTTCATAGGGACAGGTGAGGTGACGGTCGGGTCCATGGGATTACGGTAAAACAGGATCTTACGCCCCTGCTCCACCGTGACGGCAGCGGGCTGGACATCAGGCTCCGCTTCAGATCTAACAAGGTCCATCCCGCAAATAGGGCACGTCCCCTTCTTATCGGAAACATAGTTGGGGTGCATCGGACAGTGGTAAGCGCCTTTGATATTTTTTTCCGCGCCAAACGAATCGGGAACGAGCATCGTTGCGGAAAAGCCCATACCCAGGAGCAAGGTCGCTGCTAATATCGTTCTTATTTTCATAGACACCCCTGTATTATTTCACCAGATCTCCGCCCACGGTCTGTTCAAGGTCCGCCAGGGCCACCTGAGCTTGTGCCACTGCCTCGAAATACTCCATCTGCAGGTCCCGCAACGTCCGCAATGAATCCAGCAATTCAAGAAAACCCAACGTTCCTGATTCGTAGGCCCGGCGGGCCGTTATGACCGCCGCCTCCGCCTGCGACAAGACGCCTGTCTCATAGATCGCCACCAGCTGACGGGCCGCCTCATACCGCGCGAAGGCACTCCTCGCTTCAAACACCACCGAGTTCTCAGCTGAGGTGTAGTCAGCCTTAGCCGCATCAAGGTTCGCCCGCGCTTCACGCACCCCGGCCATCTGTTTCCCCCAGAACCACAACGGGACATTGATACCGACCATGCCGGTCCATTCACCATTGCGGAACGAGCTGTTCTTCTCTTCTCTCTTGTATTTGAGCGTGATATCCGGAAGGAATTCCTGTTGGCTCAGCGAACGGTCCGCTTCGGCCTTGGCCAGCATATCTCTCACAGAACCCAGTTCGGGACGGTCTTTCTTTGCCAACGTGACAATATCCTCTTCTTTCAAAGCAAGCTCCGTGACCGGATCCGCGTCGGAAATATCAACAGCAACATCATCCTTGCGGCCCAGCAATGAGATAAGAAGGCTTTCCGCGATCCGTGATTCTTTTTCATAGAGGATAACGGTGTTCGACAACCTGGAATACTCGACCTGAGCCCGAAGAACATCCTGCTGACCGGCTTTTTTGACTGCATATTTCTTGTTGGTAACATCCACAAACTGCCCCATGAGGCTTAAGGAGTCCCTGATAAAAGCTACCTTCCGGCGATCAAGGAACAGGTTGTAATACGCTTCTTTGACATCCTTGACAACCCCCCGCTCTGTTTCCTTGTATTCCTTTTCCAAGGCGTCGAATTCTTTTTGAGCGGCCTTCCGGCGCATATACAGCTTGGTCGGGAACGGGATCTGCTGGGATACCGCCAGGGATCTCATGGGAACGATCTTGCCGCCATCGCCCATCAAGGCGCCGGGTGTGATCCTGTCATATTCATATTCCAGCATGGGGTCGGGGATATCACGGAAAAGAGCGACACGCGCCCGGGCCGCCGCGGCGCGGTATTGAGCGGCTTTCAAGCGCGGATTGTTATTTAAAGCTTCCCGGATCAAAGCCCCCAGCATGACTTTCGGCGCGGCAGGCTGTTGTGAAAGCCCTGCGTCAGCCGCAAAAACCGGCGCCGCCAGCAACATGATGATCATCACAGCCGTGATGGACTGCCTCATGACTACCCCTTTTTGAAACGCTGAAGAAGGTCAACGACCTCGTCGACCTTTTTACGGATCTCTCCCTTGGACCGCTTCTGCATGGCTCCGGCCACACACCCTTCCAGATGTTTTTTAAAAACTTCCATTTCCACGCGTTTCATCGCGCCGATGATCGAATGCAGCTGTGTCAGGATATCAACACAATAACGGCCTTCTTCGATCATCTTCTGCAGGCCTCTCACCTGACCCTCGATCTTCTTGAGATAAGCGACCTGCTCGATATGCGTGGTCCCGGAGTTAATTTTTGGCATTAGCCGCCTGCTCCTGTTTCAGCTGATCTTCAACGATCTTGACGTATTTCTCAGGATCAGCGGCAAACGTGGAAGGGCACCCCGCGCAGCAAAAGTTATAGACCTTCCCCTTGTAAGTATACGTTGCAGGCACCATGCCGGAATCCCCGATAACCCTGCCGGACACCGGGCATATCTTGTTGCCCACATTGACCGGCGCCACGCTCTGCTGCTGATCAACCGGAGCCTGCGCGTGAACTGCCATCGGAAGCCCCGTCACCATGATCGCTGCTGTAAGAAAAATCATTGCTCTATTCATAACGCCTCCATTTTTTGGATTGATTATCTATCTTTCAACAGATAATAATATGTTAACTCGTAATCTACTAAAATGATAAAAAATAAAGAAGATAGCTGAGCGAAAGTATCAAATGCGGAGAGAATGATCTCGAAGATAAAGAGGAAGTATGCTGCCGTGATACGAAGGTGCTCCTCCGTACCCCGTTCGCAAGGAAGCGATACGGAAGGTCTGACCATAATGGGCTATCACAGGCGAAAACGGGCAAGCGACCGAAAGGGACGGTGCCCTGACAACGAACATGGAAGCCACATCAGCGGGAATTTTCTTTGTTAAACAGCAATGGCATGCAGGACCATGGTGTTGCACCGGGCGATCGGCCTTGCAGCAACTGTGCACGGCAGGAGCGTTGGAAGCATAGCGCGCAACCAGCGGGACTATGCAGGAACAAAAGAACGCACCCGCCAGGACGGCCACCACAACAACACAAGCTAACAGCCCCTTCAGGATCCTGTTCATGCTTTGAATGTACCATACCCCCTGGGGGTATGTCAAGTAACAAAAAATCCGGGGGATAACCCCCGGATCTTTTGTTATGAAAAGAATCTCAAATAGCAGCTAAAGCGCCGGAAAGATCTTCCTTAAGGTCTTCCTTGTTCTCGATACCGACGGAAATACGCAAAAAATCATCCGTTATACCCAATGCCAGACGCTCCTCGCGGGGCACGGAACCGTGGGACATTTTCGCGGGATAGGTCATCAGCGACTCCACGCCGCCCAGGCTCTCCCCCAGCCTGAAGATCCGTAAAGGTTTCACGAACCGCTTCACGGCTTTTAGCCCCCCGTGCAGCTCGATACTGATCATGCCGCCAAAGCCGCTCATCTGTATCCTGGCAAGCTTGTGCTGCGGGTGTGACGGCAACCCGGGATAATGGACCTTCTTCACGCGCGCATGCCCGTGGAGGAATTTAGCCAGGTAGACGGCATTCGCGTTGTGTTCCCTCATGCGCACCGACAGGGTCCTGAGGCCTCTGATCGTGAGCCAGCAATCCCATGGGCCCGGCACAGCGCCGGTGGCGTTCTGGTAGAATTTGAGCTGCTTGTAAAGCTCATCGTCATTGACCACAACAGCGCCCCCGATAAGGTCACTGTGCCCCGCAATGTATTTTGTCGTCGAATGAACGACAATATCCGCTCCAAGCAAAAGAGGCTTCTGGAAGTAAGGACTGGCAAACGTGTTATCAACCGCCAGAAGGACCCCGGCCTTCTTTGTGATGGCCGCGAGGGCTTTCAGGTCAATGAGCTTGAGCAGAGGATTCGTCGGGGTCTCGACCCATACAAGCCGCGTCTGGGGCGTTATAGCCTTCCTGAACGACCCAAGATCGTCCATGTCCGCATAAGTGATCGTCATCCCGAACTTTTTGAAGACTTTCTCGAAAAGGCGATACGACCCGCCATAAAGATCGTCCCCGACAACAATGTTGTCGCCGGCCTTGAAAAGGGTCAGCACCGCTGCGGAAGCCGCGATCCCTGAAGCGTAAGCGAGGCCGAACCGTCCTTCTTCCAGCGCCGCGATGACCTGCTCCAAAGCCGTCCGCGTCGGGTTCCCCGTGCGTGAATACTCATAACCCTTATGCTCCCCCAACCCCTGCTGGTGGAACGTGGACGTCTGATAAACCGGGACAATCACAGCACCCGTAGTCGGGTCGGGCAACTGCCCCACGTGTATCGCCTGTGTTTCAAATTTCATCATTTGACCTCTTGGAAGAGCCACGTTGAAAGGTAACGCTCACCGGTATCCGGAAGGATCACCACGATCTTCTTACCCTTGTTCTCCGGACGTTTCGCAACTTCAAGCGCAGCCCATACCGCGGCACCTGAAGATATCCCGACCAGGAGCCCTTCGAGCACGGCCAATTGCCTGGCCAGAGCACCCGCGTCATCCGTTCTCACCTGGATGATCTCGTCAATGATCCCGGTATTAAGGACCGCCGGCACAAAGCCTGCGCCAATACCCTGGATCTTGTGCGGTCCGGGTTTTCCGCCGGACAGAACGGGCGAATCGATCGGTTCAACAGCGACAGCCTTGAATGAAGGTTTACGCTTCTTGATGACCTCGGAAATACCCGTGATCGTTCCGCCCGTACCGACACCTGAGATCAGGATATCGACCTGGCCGTCCGTGTCATTCCATATCTCCTCTGCCGTCGTCTTCCGATGGATCTCCGGGTTGGCAGGATTGGCGAACTGCTGTAAAAGGACCGCGTTGGGTGTTGAAGCGGCCAACTCTTCGGCCTTCCTTACCGCGCCTTTCATGCCCTCGGGTCCGGGCGTCAAAACGAGTTGGGCGCCAAAAATACCCAGAAGCTGGCGACGCTCGATCGACATGGTCTCGGGCATGGTCAGGATCAATTTATAACCCTTGGCCGCCGCAACGAACGCCAGCGCGATGCCGGTATTGCCGCTGGTCGGCTCAATGATCACGGAATCCTTTTTCAAGGCTCCGCGCTTCTCGGCATCTTCGATCATCGCCAGGCCGATGCGGTCTTTCACGCTTGACAGCGGATTGAAAGATTCAACCTTGGCGTACACCTCGGCAACAGCCCCCGCGGTTATACGATTAAGCTTCACCAACGGCGTCCTGCCAACTGTTTTGGTAATATCACTGTAAATATTTGCCATATTATTCTCCTTTTTGCGTTACGCGATTGAAAGCGCCTGTTCGATGTCGGCGATGATATCCTGGACGTTCTCGATCCCGATCGACAACCGGATAAAGTCCGGTGTCACACCCGTCGCCAACTGCTCCGCGGGCGACAGCTGCTGGTGCGTGGTCGTGGCCGGATGGATCGCCAGCGACTTCGCGTCCCCGACGTTCGCCAGGTGCGAGATCAATTGCAAAGAGTCGATGAACTTCTTCCCCGCCTCGACGCCGCCCTTGATGCCGAACCCAAGGATCGCACCCTGCCCGATCGGCAGGTACTTCTTCGCACGGTCTTTCTCGGGGCTGTCCTCCAGGCCGGGATAGTTCACCCAGCTTACCTTCGGATGTTTCTTCAGGTGCTTCGCCACCGCCAGCGCGTTCTCGGCATGACGCGGCAGGCGCAGATGGAGCGTCTCAAGCCCCTGCAGGAACAGGAAGGAATTGAACGGCGACAGCGCAGGCCCGATGTCGCGCAAAAGAGCTACGCGCGCCTTGATGATATAAGCAATGTTACCGATGGGCTTCAAGGCCTCGACAAAGTTGATCCCGTGATAGCTGGGATCGGGCCCGAAAATGAGAGGGAACTTGCCGTTGGTCCAGTCGAATTTTCCGGAATCAACGATAACACCACCGAGCGACGTCCCGTGCCCGCCAATGAACTTGGTCGCGGAATAAACGATGATATCGACCCCGTGGTCGAAGGGCTTAAGCAGGTACGGCGTGACCGTGTTGTCGAGAATGAACGGAATGCCGTGCTTGTGCGCGACCTTCGATATTCCTTCCAGATCCGCCACATCAAGCTTCGGATTTCCAACAGATTCCGCGTAGACCGCCTTGGTCTTGGGCGTAATGGCCTTGTCGATGGCCGCCAGGTCATTGGACTTCACGAAGTTCACCTTGATGCCAAGCCTGGGAAGGGTGTAATGGAAAAGATTATAGGTACCGCCATAAAGGTTGTCCGCGGAAACGATCTCATCGCCAGCCTGGGCAATATTAAGGATGGAGAGCGTGATCGCCGACTGCCCGCTGGCCACGGCCAGGGCCGCCGCGCCGCCCTCGAGCGCCGCGATGCGCTTCTCGAAAACATCCGTCGTCGGGTTCATCAGGCGCGTGTAAATATTGCCGAACTCCGCAAGGCCGAACAATTTTGCCGCATGGTCAGTATTCTTGAACACGTATGAAGTCGTCTGGTAGATCGGCACCGCGCGCGATCCTGTTGCCGGATCAGCTTCCTGGCCCGCGTGCAGCGCCAGCGTCTCACGTCTTAAGTTGTTTTTGAAATCCGCGTTTCCCATGATACGTCTCCTTGTTGTTGTTTACTTTCCAATTATCAGATCAGATCCCCGCCCCATCCTGGACGGTCCAAATACCATCGAAACGTGTTTTCTTCGCGACCTCGACCTGGACGATCCGCGCGTCATGGACCGTGATCGTTACAATGCCGTAGTTCAACCCGCGGATCGTGTCGTTGATGTCCTTGATAATGGCATCATTAACAATGTTTTTGCCAATAAGTTTATCACTCATAAATTTCCTGAAAACATTTTTCCGCTAATTCAGCTAGATCTGATAATGATGCCCTTGAAGTTTCTTTATTTCTTCGTCCGCCAGCCGCCTAAGCGTGAACGATTCAAGCACCTGGATCATCCGCCGGGTGGCTTCCCCCCAAAAATCCTGCACCGCGCACCCTCCTGAACGGACACATGCCATAGGATCAGATACGCAACCGGCCAGGCAAATAGGGCCCTCAACCGCAGCGATAACATCCTTTAAGGTAAGCTCTTCCGCGGGTCGCGTGAGGGTAAAACCGCCATGCGCACCCCTGGCTGTATGGATAAGCCCGGCATTCTTTAACAACGGGACCAGATGCCCCATATATTTTTCTGAAATATGCTGACGTTTGGCAATATCTTTAAGAAGAACAGGGCCCTGACCGCCATGAATGGCCAAGTCGATCATCATATGAACCCCGTATCTGCCTTTTGTGGATATATTCATATGAACGTCCTAATCCCTATAAACCCTACATTGACTACCAACTTGGTGGTAAATGTACCATGCCAAATATACTTGTCAAGAAAATTTCTTCTATTTCTGGGATCTGAAAAACAGGGTGCGACGAAATCTCAACGTGACCACACATTAAACCCGTCTGGCAGATCAAAATCCGCAGCCCCGGCGTTCTCTCTCACCTGATGAACATCCCGGCACCCCGCCAGAACCGTCATCACACCAGGCCGCTGCCTGACCCAGCTCAACGCGACCTGATTCAGCGGCAGGTCAAATGCTTGCATTTGCTTAACAAGCTTCTGCGCCTTCTTGAGGTTCTCGCCCTCAAAATGATGATAAAACATCCGCCGCGCGTCCCATTTTCCAAAAGATGGCATCTTCACATACTTCCCGGTCAAAATGCCTCCACCGAGCGCGCCATAGGCAATGACCCCGATCCCATTATCGCGGCAAAACGGCAAAAGACCACTCTCAATTCCCCGTTCAAGCAGGGAATACTGCACCTCAAGGGTCGCCACCGGCGCGACGGCACACGCTTTCTTCAAAAGATCCAGGTCAAAATTGGACACACCGATATGGCGGATCTTTTTCTCAGCGCGCAATTTTAAGAAAGCCTCCATGGTTTTTTCAACGGGTGTGGCGGGATCTGGCCAATGGCACATGTACAGGTCGATCACATCGCAATCCATCCGCCGCAATGACTGCTCAGCCTCCCGTGCCACTGACGCGGGGGTAAGGTCATGACGGACGCGCCCGTTCTCGCGCACGAGCCCGCACTTGGTGGCAATGAAGGCCTTCTCACGCTGCCCCTTGACGGCCTGGCCGACGAGCTCTTCGGACCTCCCGTCAGCATAGAACGGCGCGGTATCGATAAAATTCATCCCCAGCGCCAATGCCTCACCGGCCGCAGCCACACACGCCCGGTCATCTGCCCCACCCCAGTTTTCTCCTCCAAATACCCATGTGCCCAGACCAATAACTGAAATTCTTTCCTTTGTTCCGGGAAAATCAACGTATTTCATAGATCACCTCTTTCATCCCTGAGCATCCCACAATTCATTGCCATTGCCTTCAAATTTATGTTAAACTTTATATAATAATATACTATCCAAAGTGATCCATATGGACAATACCTTCAAACTCATCTACGGCATTTCACCCAAGTCGATCCAAAAAACATGCGTCATCATGCCCTTTGACATTCCCGGGGCCGCTGCCGCGCTCGGCGTTACCCACATGACCAGCGGCAAGATATTTTCCTGCGGACAGGGCAAGAACCTCACCCTGATCCGTTCAGGGATGAGCGCCGGATTCGTCGGCGACTGCGTGCTCTGGTTGAAAGACACCCCTTGCCACGAAATATTTTTCCTCGGCACCTGCGGCATTTTTGAAAGGAAGGCCGGCCTGGACATTGGCACGGTCCTTGCGCCTGTCCACATTTATCCTTTTGAAAGCTTCTCGGCCATTGCTTGCGGGCATATGGACGAACACAAACCCATCCGCGCCGACCATACCTTGCTCAACAAGGCCGGGCTCGATATCCCGCGCGTCGATTGCGTCAGTTTTGCGTCCCTGCATGAAGAAGGAAAGCACATCAATCTTTTTCTAAAACTCGGCGCCGAGGCTATTGAAATGGAATGCGCCGCGTTCTTCACGGCCGCCAGGAAAATTTCCCGCGCCTCATCGGCTTTGCTCGTCGCGTCCGACATCGTTGGCGATAAGGACCTCTGCTTCAACCTCACGCCCCATAACAAAAAAAACCTGGCTGAAGGTATCAGCCAGGCATGTAAGGCGATCATAAGTTTTAACGGGGTTTAACCCTTCTTGCGCCGCAGGACTTTCTTCACGGCCGCGGCAATATCCACAGCTTTCAATTTATAAAATTCCATCAACTGATCGGGCGTTCCCGTCTGGCCGAATGTATCGTTGATACCAACCATTTCCACAGGGACCGGAATGTTGCGGACCAGGACTTCAGCCACCGCGCTGCCCAGGCCGCCGGCCAATTGATGCTCCTCGGCAGTAACGATCGCCCCCGTCTCCCGCGCGGCCCCAAGGACCGTATCCACATCCAGGGGCTTGATGGTGTGCATGTTGATGACGCGCACACTGATATTTTCTTTTGCCAGGATGTCAGCCGCTCCAAGAGCCTCCGCCACCATCACACCGCAGGCAATGATCGAAACATCTTTACCCGCACGCACCACATTGGCCTTGCCCAGCGTGAAAGGCGTAGCGTCGTCGGTAATTACCGGCAGCGGCGCGCGCGACAGGCGGACATAACACGCCCCCTTATCAGCCAGGATGGCATGGGCGACTTTCCTGGCCTCGATCGTATCCGCCGGACAGACCACCTTCATATTCGGCAGGACGCGCATGATGGCGATATCTTCCAGGCACTGAGCGCTGGCACCGTCCTCACCCACCGTGATACCGGCGTGCGTAGCGACGAGCTTGACATTGAGATTGTTATAGCAGACATCCATGCGGATCTGGTCATACGCGCGGTTCGTCAGGAAAACAGCAAAGGAATTCGTCACCGCCGTATAGCCTTCGCTCGCGAATCCCGCAGCCATGCCGATCATGTCCTGCTCGGCGATCCCGAGGGTGAAAAACCTCTCCGGGCACGCCTTCTTGAAATATTCCGCGCGCGTGGCATCCTCAAGGTCAGCAGAAACGACAACAATATTAGAGTTGTCCTTGCCGATCGCCGCAAGAGCCTCGCCGAAACCGTCGCGTGTGGGTGTGGGTTTGATTGTCATTAATAGAGGACCTTTAACGCTTCGCCAAGCTGTTCCTTGTTAGGCGCCTTGCCATGCCAGGCGCTCTTGAGCTCCATGAACGGCACGCCCTTGCCCTTCAGGGTGTTGGCAATGATGACCGTGGGCTTGCCTTTGGTCGCCTTGAACTCTTCAAACGCCTTGATAACCGCCGCAAGATCATTGCCGTCGATGTCGATCACGTTCCAGCCGAAACTTTTCCATTTGTCCGCCAAAGGCTCCAGCCCCTTGATCTCGCTGATCAGGCCGTTCTCCTGGACCTTGTTGTAGTCCACGATGGCACAAACATTATCGAGCTTATAGTGGGCCGCACTCATAGCCGCTTCCCAGACCGACCCTTCCTGGATCTCGCCGTCACCCATGATGCAATAAGCCCTGAAATCCTTGCCCTTAAGCCGCGCCGCCATGGCCACGCCGTTGGCATAGGAAAGGCCGTGCCCGAGCGAACCGGTGTTAAACTCCACACCAGGGACCTTGTAATGCACATGCCCCTGCAAGCGGCTGCCGAACTTGCGAAAAGTTTTTAGTTCTTCTTTAGGAAAATAGCCAAAATTGGCGAGCGTGACGTAAACGACAGGCGTGACATGTCCTTTAGACACGACTAACCTGTCACGGCCTTCCCACTTCGGTTCCGCGGGACGATGGTTCATGACAACGCCGTAGAGCGCCAGGAATATCTCGACCGCCGACAAAGACCCGCCCGGGTGACCTGAACCCGCTGTTTCCAGTGTTTCAAGGATCTCACGGCGGAACTGTAGGGCCTGGGCTTTCAGAGAATTGATGTCGTAGCTTTTAGAAGGCACAAGGAACTCCTGGGACATTAAAGAATGGGATTGTCAAAAGCCTGCTGAGTATATGCCAAGAGTTTTTCGGAGTCAAGGGAAAGAGAAAAAAGAGGAAGATCTGGATTTCCTACTGCGAAACACCCATAAATCGCTGAAGGCTTTCTAAGGAATGAATGCCGACAACGACCGGGGTTACACCGGAAGCGTTTTGTAATCGCTGAAGCATGGATGGATCCATGTCGAATTGAATCTCTTCGTCACTGTTCTTTGTTGCCATGTCGATTCTTGACGGGTTGAGGTCGATACCACCCTTATCCTGCGTGCCCATTGCTAAAATTGACTGTGATTTCTTTGAAGTCATCGAATTATCCAGTCTTGGCTCACCGGTTATCTTCAATTCTGACGCTGCGGCCGCTGATGCAATCTCGAGAAATTTCAACCTTTCCCAATTCTTAAGATTGTTATAAGCGAACAGTCGGACATCAAACACGGGATCGTTCCTTGCATACCATCCCAATAAATTTACATGTTCCGCGGGAAAGACCCGTGAATCGGTCAACAAATTGTC
>CAIOTT010000002.1 GCA_903861305.1 Candidatus Omnitrophota bacterium
ATATTTACTACAGGGGATCGAGCGTCTTTAGGTACACAACGACATTTAACAGATCAGAATTGGGCATATGTTCCAGAAACTGTTGCACTGGAGCCTGTTTAAAGCTATCGCGATAGCGGTTTTGGTCGCTTTCGTGAGCCTCATTCCTGTCGAAACCGGATATGCCCAAACGATCATGCCCCAACCCGGCGACATGGTCCATATCACCGGCGCTTTCACTCCCACGTTGATGCGCGGCCTCAGGGTCGATCTTAAAGATCCCTTCAACCTCTATTTTGTCATGAGCAACGGGGAGAAAACCTTTGCGCAGGGCGAACAGAAGGAAGAGTACCAGAAGCTGATCAAGTATTTTATGGCTTCATTGATCACCCCCAAGCGCGACATGTGGGTGAATCTCTCGCCTAAAGAAGCTGACCGCATCATTCCCGATAATTTTTCGCTCACCGCAATGGGCCGCGACCTCCTGGC
This sequence comes from Candidatus Omnitrophota bacterium, assembly GCA_903861305.1. GTDB lineage: Bacteria > Omnitrophota > Gorgyraeia > Zapsychrales > Fredricksoniimonadaceae > Fredricksoniimonas. The sequence goes on from CAIOTT010000002.1 coordinate 469, forward strand.
CCAGGATTACCTGCTCAAACAATTCACCGCGTCGTTGATAGCCCCAGACACCCGGCTTGGGAAAAAGTTCTGGGACGAGGTCTATCAGAAAGCCCGCGCGCTCTACGGCAGCACGGACATCCCGGTCAACACCTTCAATAAAGTATGGATCATCGCGGATAAGGCGGATATTTACCAGAAGGATGACACGGCCCTTCTGGTGGGCAGTCATTTGAAGGTCATGCTGGAGCAGGATTTCATGGCGGTCGAGGCGAACAAGGCGCAGTTTGGGGGCGCCTCTGATACGCAAGGCCAGGCCGCGGGGGATCTGGCTTCGGATATCGCACGCCAGGTGATCGTTCCCGTGATCGAGAAAGAAGTGAATGAAGGCGCCAATTTCGCCGAGGTGCGCCAGGTTTACAATTCCATGATCCTGGCCACATGGTTCAAGAAGGTCCTCAAAGACAGCCTTTTGGGCCAGGTTTACGCGGACCAGAGCAAGGTCGCCGGGATCGAAGTGAATGATCCCGGGGCGAAAGAGCGGATCTACCGGCAATACCTGCAGGCCTACAAGACCGGGGTTTTCAACTATATCAAGGATGAGCTCGACCCTGTTTCGCAGGAGATGCTGCCCCGGAAGTATTTCTCGGGCGGTATGGAGAGCATTGACGAGGCGCAGATCAATACGGATGTTCCTGCGGAGAAGGCGAAAGAGGCGTTTGCCCGGCAAAAGCACAATGTTATTTCGGTGATCCTGAGAACTTCTGATGGCGCCCAGGTGGTCCCTGAAAAGAAGACGCCGGTGAGCGTTGCGGCGCCGGTCGCCAAACCCTCCTGGTCAAATAAATTGGCACGCGTGAATGTTGCTTTGAAGCAAGCTTATCAACAGTATACGGCTGCGGCCAAGCGCCTGGTTACCAGGCAGAGGCCTGGAGTGCCTTTGGCCGCCCGCCTGAAAAAGAATATGAACGTCCTGTTCCTCGCGCTCAGCCTGAATTCTTCATTCATGTCAGCTATGCCCGCATCCCTGCTTGCCAATCCGGCCGAAAAACCGACGGTTACGCAAAATACCCAGGTGCAAGCGCCCGTGGCGCCCTCATTGAAGGTCGTAGGGAGCAGGACGGAGCGCTTCGACGGCACTACGGCAACGGCGGCGCTGAGCGCTGATTTTGAGGAGGTTACCAAGGACCATCCGCTGCTGGGGCATACGATCAAGGTCGGGGATCATTTTGAAACGATCGAGGTTGGCATGCGCCTGAAGATGGGCGATGTCGCGGATTTGAAGGATGGCGTGCCCGAGGGGGTTTATCCGACCAAAGAAGGCAAAGTCGTTGTGGCGATCTTCAGGGATGGCAAGGCGGCCCCGGTGAACGTTCAGGAAAAGGAGAAGTCCCCTGGACAGAAGGTCGCGCCGGCGCAGGAGGCTGGATCGACCGTCGGGGGTACGCAGACCGTGGTGCAGGAAAAACGCGCCGCGTACCAACTGACCCTCTTGAAAGAGATGCTGAAAAATAAAAAGATGATCGACAGCCTGGCCCAGGTCGGACGCGGGATCGATAAAATGAAAGCGCGCCTGTATGCGGACAGCCTCAAGCAGCGGACCGCGCAGGACGCGGGTGTGGCGCTCGGCAAGAAGGCGTTCGATCCGAAATACGGGTTCAGGGAACGTGAGAGAACGACGGAAGCCACGACCCTTGAGGCTCAAAGCCAGGTTAATGTGATGGTCGAGACCAGTAATTATCAGCGCATGGGGACGTTCAAAAGCATTTCGCTCGGTGCCGGGGTGCATGCGAACATCGGCCCTGTCATCCCGTTCGGCCAGCAGCTGGAGATGAAAGGGATCATTGCCGCCGGTAACATGTCGGTCATGAGCATCCTTTATATCGGGGACAATGTTTTGCAGGAGATCGACGGGATGAGGCTGCGCCCGACGAATGAGCAGAGCTGGTTGATCCAGGGGCATAAGAGCTTTTTGGGAAAGATGCTGGGGGCCTTGACCATTGACCGCCCGTTGGTTTACGGCGCGAATAATACAAATTATGAACTTCAGGCGAACAGGATCACGCGGATCGGGCTGCCCCGGACCATAGGGCAGGTCTTCGGCCTTGCGGCGCGCCTGCCGGTTGCCGGGAAGATCTTTGGCCCGGAGGGAGAGCTGCCCTTGAGCGGTGGCTACCATTATAAATATGGCGCGCGCGAGATCAGCTTTTATAAGAGCGCGTACCTGAACAACGACGAGAACAAGATCTTCATGGTCGTCGAACGCCAGTTCCCGGCGGATCGCGATGAGCTGATGAAACTGGCCAATGACAAGACATTCAACATGTTTAATCCCGATGATGTCGAGAGGTACCTCAAGTTCGCGCAGGAAGGCGGCGGGTACGCCCGGGGGCTTATCATCGACAAGACGACCGGCGAGATCCAGTACGCTTTCATTTCCCCGCGCGATCCGAAAGGGTACACGCCCGACCGTGTTGTGCTTGTTTCTTCGAATGAGAGATACAAGCAGATGATGGTGAAGGAAACGATGGTCCAGAGCGGCGTGGATGAACAGGGGCGCAAGATCGTCGCGTACACCCGCAATCGTTTGACCGGCGAGATCCTCGCGATGTACACCGCTGAGAATTTTCCGACGCCCAACGATGCCGAGAAGGAAGATTTCAACAAGCCTGTCCTGGAGTACACCCGCTGGGCGGCTGAGGTGAATTATTGGCTTTATCATGAAAAGAAAGGCCCTGAGGCCGTCGAAGTGCCCTATACCGACGAGAATGGGCACACGAAGTCGGTCATGGTCACCCCGCCCCCGGACGAGAAAATGCCGATCGGCATGGTCCTTTACGGGTTGACCGGACGGATCTATTTCGCGGGGGAGGAGAATGCGTTCCGCGTTGCCGCGGGGAAAGTTACGGCGCAGAGCGTCACGTACGGGAAGAATTATACGGATCCGGTCGAAGCGGCATGGGGCGGTGTTTTGGACCCGGAGACCGGCGAGGTCAGGCTGGTCACGGAGATGCCGGTCCTGGTTGAAAAGACCATGCCGGCTATCCCGGGTGTTGGAGCTCCGGCCCCAAAGAACGCTGTTAGTGAAAAAAGTCAGCCGGATATGATCGCGGCTGATGTCCGGGCCGTGGAGGAGGCTGTTGAGGCCCCCGCGGATACGACCCTGAGCGCCGCGGTAAGATCCGATATCAAGAAACCGGCAGAGGTTCAGAAAGAAAAGAAGATCCTGCCAGACCAGCCAGATCTTGGTCCAAAGGCGGAACATCACGGGATCCTTATAAACCGTGCCGGTAACGAACTGAACAATAATCAGTACGGGCTTCTTTTCGGCAGGCTCAAGGATGAAGTCGACCAGCCTTTGGCCAATCTTTGGATTAACCGCCAGAAGGTCCCCGATTATATGGCCCAGGACGCTTACGCGAAGACGGATATCCGGCATGTGCCTTCGTACATTGATTGGCTGATGAAGCATCTTGACCGTCATAAAGAGTTTGAAGGTGTGGCTCTCGATGCCCAGCCTGCGTATACGGCCTGGGTGACGCGTTCCGGGGCAAGGTTCATTCCCGGCAAGCGCTTCAATGATACGGTGAATAAAGGCATGCAGGGTGTCGGGGTTATTTATTACATGGATGGCCGCATGCCGGCAGTGGCGGGGAGCAGCAGGGATTTTGTATCCCTGGGCCGCGCGTTGAAGCTGGGAATTGCGAAGAACGTGCGTGCCGGCGAGAAGAACATGGTCGTTGTGTCTTTGCCGGATGGAGAGATAGCCATGAGCCCCAAGGCCATGGTCAAGGTCGAGAACGGCCGTGTGGCCGGGGTCTTTACAGCCGGTATCACAACCCTCAAACAACGCAATGAGCAGCTTCGTGTCCTGAGGCATGGGGGGATCGAGGCCGAGAACCTGGCGACGGGCGAATTTGAGATCTATGCCCGCAGCAATGCCCTGAGTGGGGCGCAACGGGCGGCGGGCATCCTGCCGGAGCGGGATTTCGTCGCGCTGGTGGCGGCGAACAGGATCGACATGGTGCCGGTTGAGGGAGGGGCTAAAGGCGATAAAAGGGTCGTGATCCTGAAACTGCCGCGTCCGCGTGTTGCAAAAGGCATTCCCGCGGCGGTGAAAGAATTGACGTTGAAGGAGTTCTACGCCAGGAACTTTCTTGTTGTTTGGAAAGGGCCTAAAGGCAAGGAGATGTCCCAGTTCGTTCCCCGCTCGGCCCTGGAAAGGAATGCTGGCGTGTTGGCCACGGATGCCAAGGATATTATTCAATTTGATGCTGACGGCAATGAGGCCGCGCGCGCGTTGAGGACAAGGGCCGGCTATCAGGTCATTGCGATGAGTGAGATGCAGGGCTTCCTTAATAATAATTTCCTGGCGGTTGCCCCTGGCTACAAGACGGCCATGTTCGTTCCATTTACGGCGCTCGTACAGCCCGGCACCCGGGAAGAGATCCGGCTTTCCGCGATCGAGTTCCAGTTGATCGATGTTAAGGGCAACCAGACCGGGCGTCTTTATCTCTCGAAGAATCCTTTGGCGTCCCGCCTTGAGAAGTTCGGCCCCAACGGGACTTCACTCATTTATGCGGTGTTTGACTGGGACAAGAAAAAAGAAGAAGGTAAGGCGGATGACGGGATATACCAGTTGTCCCGGGATGGGAAGCCTATCGGGCAGACGGTGTCCCTTTCGAAGGAGCAAATTGCGTTGCTGGACCCTGAGATGGCCAAGGGGGAAAAAGCTATTATCAAGAGTGACTATCAGACGCATGTTTCCACGATCGAAATATTCGCCACGCTTAAAGACAGCACACCGGTCCGCGTGATCGACCCGTTGGCGCAGAGCGTGACGTACAACGATGGCAAAGGGCGATTCCTTTACAAGGCCCGCATGGACCAGGACCATTGGAACAAGGTACGGCCTTTTATGGAGAAGTTCTCGCAGGGCAAATCTTTTGTGAGCACATACTCTGCAGCCATCGACACCAAGTATCGCGGCATTGACATACCGTTGGACGGGCGCATGGTCAAGGGGCTTCTTGTCTTCAATCGTATTACGGAACAGGACGGGAAGGTCGTGGTGGATTATATTGACGTGACGGGGAGTCATCCCGGAGCTTATGCCATGACCGGGCGCATGATCTTTGATACCGAAGGCAATAAAAAGGTGCATTACACGGGCAATATCCTGTTGCCGAAAGAGATCAAGAATGGCAATGACCTGCTGGCGAAGGTGGACGAGGACGGGTTCAGCAAACAAGAAGTGTATTCCTATGAAGAGGGTCCCGTCGGTGGATTTAAGGAGCGCGCAGTTTATGAACGCCGTGACAAGGGTTGGGTCTTTGTCAGGCGCATTAATCAGACGTGCGAGGCTGAAATAGGAAAGAATGGGATAGATTATGACCGTTTCATGGCAGTGCCTGAGGTCAGCACCCTTATGCATGCCGCGGGCGTAGATGCCAGGAAGGCGGTCCTGCGATATACGTCTGTTGTTACCAGCGAAGGCGTTGAGATCGTCGATTATATTAAACAATTCGATGCGCTGGATAAGAAGGTATTCACTGTTTATAAATACAAAGGCCAGATCTTCAAGATCGTCGTGACCACGGCGCATGATCCTTTGACGGGCGAGGTCGTGGGGTCCTTTACCCTTAACAAGAATTATGAGAGGAATGAGCAGCAGGCATATCTTGATGACAAGGAATTAAGCGACCTCAAGATGAGCAGTCTGGCGGGCGATATCTTCAATCCCGCGGTCGTCGCTGATTATAAGCAAACTACCGGTGAAGACCTGTGGAAAGGTTTGGCGATCGAAGGGATCACGCCGGACACCAAACTCGTTGTGGTCCGCAGCAAGGAGCGTTTGACATCCGTCGATGGTAAATATTCAGAGCAGTGGAGCCTGCCGGAATATAAGGTCATGCGGCCCCATGATAATACCGGAAGGTCCCTGGCCACGATCAGCGGCAACGGCTCGATCGCGATCACGCCCTGGTGGGACCATAGGAGCCTTGGAACCCTCACGGCGCAAAAACCGTTCAAGGATTCCGTTATCCCTTCTCCTAATATCATCCCCCGCTCGGTGCGGCTGCACTATACGCACAAAGAACATGAGATGATCGTGTATGACAGGCCTGAGAACAACGTTACCCTTGGCGCGCGTTATGAGGCCAAGGTGGCGGAGTTCCTCAAAAACATCACCTATGATGTCCTGACCGGCCGCAAGGTGCGGGAGGAATTCAAGCAGGACCTGTCCCTTATCGCTCAATTGGTCAACAAGGCCACCGAGCGGGTCTTCGGCTGGGAATTTTTTTCTGACAGCAAGACATTGAATTATGATCTGAAGTCCAATGCCAATACGCCGGTCAATGCGGTCGATGGCAAGGGGAACGAGATAGCCCGTTGGAAATCAGTCTCATTTGATGAGAAGGGGAGCCAGACGCAGATCATCAAGGAACAGCACTCGCTGCTGAAATTCTGGTGGCCCACGATGGCCCGGCATTATGACGGTTACGGCGAGGGGTGGCAGCTTGACGCCAAAGTCACCCAGTTCAGGTTATTATTGATGGCCATCCTGGCGATCATTGCTTTCCCCGTCACGGTGGTCCTCAGGGCGTTCCAAAGTTCCGCGAAACGCAAGAAGGCGGCCGCGAAGGTGAGGGCAATGCCGACAGGAGAATTGTATGATGAGGATATTGCGATAGCGGCCCAGCAGCGGTTTGCCGCTAAAGTCGCGCCGTCCGTTCAAGAGTCCGAGTATCGGTTCAAGATGACCGGTAATGCGGAGGCTTTGTTCCTTTTCAATCTTAACGTAATTTATACCCTGGGTATCAGCCGTTACATCAAGGCTCATGGGATCAAGCCGGAAGATTATAAAAGTGTTGTTGATACGGATGCGCTGAAAGCCTGGGATGAGTATATGGCCAGCGCCGGACAATATCTGGCCCAGGAGCTTGCCCGCAGTGCGACCACGATCGTTTGGGACAAGGTTGTTCAGGACGCGAACAGCTCTGTCATGGGCATTGCGATGGAATCCGCCAAGGCATCCGCCGCAGTATCCGAGAAGCCAGTTAAGGCCGCGGAGGTTGTTGATGATCTTGTTAAGTTGAAAGCGGCGTTAACGGGTTCTTCAGTGTTTGTAGCGGAGGAATTTGAGAATACGTTGATCCAGGCTAATCAGCTGATCGACGAGATCAGCAAGGCTGCGGGTAAGACCGGTCAAACGCAGTCTTCGATGGCGGCCGCCGTTAAGTGGCTGAACGAAAGCACGGAGCCTTTCGAGATATATTTCAAGCTTAAGGAAGCCGGCATATTAACTGACGAGCAAGTGAGCCTTGTTGAAAATTATATTAATACATTTAATGATAAATCAATAAGGCTTGTAAAAGAAGGTTTCCTGGAGTTCTTCGCGGGGGAATTTGATAATGACTTGACCAAAGCCAATGCGCTGATCGAGGCGATCAGCAAGACTACGGGTAAGGCCGGTCAAGCGCAATCTTCTATGGAGGCCGCGGTCAAATGGTTGAACGAAAGCACGGAACCTTTCGAGATATTTTTTAAACTTAATGGAGAAGGTGGTTTAAGTGATGCTCAGGTGAAAGTAGTTGAGGACCATATTAAGACGCTCAGTAATGCGTCAATCAAGTTTATAGAAGAAGGGAATTGGAAGGCATTGGCGGGAACATTTGAAGGCCAAGAGCTGAAGAGGATCATATTAAAAACTCTTTACTCTGACCAAGTTCCACAGAATCTGAAAGTAAAGGACTGGAAAAAATTTACCGGGACATTGGATGGTTATGGGCTTAGGAGGGTCATATTAAAGACACTCTACCCGAACTTAACTCCGGGAAGGAAAATAAGCGAGGGAATAAAAGACAAGACCCTGGCCGAACTTCTTGCGAAGCAGGAGGTCCTGGATATTGTCCAAAAAATGGCCGGAGTATACCGTATTTACCGCGAACAGGAAGAAAAGGCTGTAAAAAAATATGATATTGCCAACACACCCATAGATCGGGAAACGCACTTTGCCCTTAAACAGATCCGCGCCAAATTCTTGCAAGGCAAGATAGCGCCTTTGAAACAGGAGCTGGAAGCGGTGATAGCGGCGAGCGTGAAGACGGCCAACTGGGGTGATGATAAGTTGGTGGGAATTCAGACGGGAAGTGGATTGAAGATGAAAGATGAGAATGATCAGACAACGGATCAATACACTCAGGTCGGGAAGGCGGACCAGCAGATATGGGACAAACTGGAAGCATATTTCGCCACATACCGTGATCTTCTTTCTGAAGCAATGGACGCGGATTCGAAGGCCGCAGAAGCCAGTAAGGATAAGTTTGATGACATTATGAAGGAACTTGGGATCACCACCACCGGGAAAAGTAAGTTCAGTTATGAACATTTTCAGGGATTCCTCAAGGAGAACAATTTCGATCCTGCACCCAACAGGGTTATCAGAAATAACAAGGGAGAAGATGTTTACGTTGCCGATGCGGGCGTATTGCTGGGGGAACTTAAACAAGGGAATTTGTCGCGTCAGGATATTGATGGTTATATCAAGTCTTTGAACAAACTGACCTTTAAGACGTTCCTGGGGCTTGGCATCAAGGCGATCCATCCGCTCCTTTTGGACGGGACCGTGATGCCGCGCATGGTCCTGGCAGGTGTCGGCCTGGCCATGCTGACGCTGGGTTCCGTGTCGCTGGGGGCCTGGTTCGCGACGCCGATCCTGGGGATCGCGGCCTGGAAGCTTTTGGCTGGCATTGGTGTTGCTTTAGGGGTGGGGGCTGTTGCTGATTATTTCAAGATATCCCATAGCGAACATATGTCGACGCCCGTGCGACTGGGGCTAGCCGTTGCCGCTGTGGCCGGCGCGGCGGTGGTCGCGGCGTTGCCAACGGTCGGTGTCGGCATTCTGTTCCTCAAAGCGTCCCTGGGTCTCCCGTTGCTGATCGAAGCTTTGTCGTTGACCCTTTGGCAGCGGTCTTCTTTGGGGCTGAGCCTTTATTATCATTACCGTGCATCCAGCACGCCAGGCCGCCTCAGGGCCAACTTTTTCATTTGGGCGCAGTATTTCTCTTTCATGGCCATATCCCTTTTCTTCGGATGGGTTACATATGGATTTTTCGCATCACAATTATTATTGGGCGCCATGCCGGTATTGGCCGGGGCGCTTCTCCTCTTTGGCCTTACGGCGTATCTTACCAATTTCGGCCTGTGGATGGGGATAGGATTTGTCGCGTCGCTCCCCCTCCCCTGGTTCCGTAAAGAAGGGGCTGCGGCACCGAGTGACCTGGCGCGGGAGTGGGCTGGCTTAAAGAAAGAGGAGCGGCTGCTTATTAATTATGTTGGGCCGGTACTCGGGTCGATCGGCCTCATGAAAGAGCATGTTCAGAGACCTGCGAATACTGATGATGCGGTGGCAAATTTCATCAAGGAACTGCAGGCGCATATTGTGAACAATTCACCGGAAGTATTGGGGGCTTTGGCTGATATAAGACAAAGGGCCGGGATCCGCTCCGACAGGACGACGGAGGATTTTATTGAGAAGGATCTGCAGAAATGGATAAAACTGTTGTATCAGAAGGAAGCCGAAGCAAAGACGGTTTTTATGGAAGATAAACAGCTGCTGGCAAAAGGAACCAGGCGTACTCAGGCCAAGGTCCCTGCCAACAGGATCATTGTTTATGATACGCCCGAGCAGCGCGACCAGTTGATCTTGGCCAGGGATATCAACAAGCTTGTCATGCCTGTTACGGGCGTTGTGGAAAATTTTATCAAAGAATTGCAATGGCTTGTTGCGGATGATTCGCCGGCGGCTTTGGGGACCCTGGAAGGGATAAGAAAGAAGCTGGGCGTTCCGGCCGACAAGCCCATGGCTCAGTTCGTGGACGAGGACGTCAGGGCCTGGATGGCGCGGTTGTATTCAAAGGAAGCCGCGTCTGGTGTTTCACTGATGAGTGATGATCAATTGCTAGCCAGAGGAACACCCCGCGCGCCGGGGGAGATCCCGCTTGATCTGAGCATTATTTACGACACCCCCCAGGAGCGGGAACAGCTGATATTTGCCAAAGAGCTCAATCAATTGATGAGCCTTTTTAATCCCATAGGCGAAAAGGGAGGTTTGAATCCCTACGATGCCGGGGTAAGCCTGGTCGGATTGGCCCATATGTTGCGCGACACCCTTGATCCTGAGGGGGTTCCTCTGGGCAAAAAGACCATATTTGCGTTTACGTATAATAATACGACAGAGAAGAATCAGGCTACTATCGAGAAGTTTGTCCGCCTCTTCGGCCATATTTCCGGCGCTGAAGTTTCCATGAACTTTGTGCCTACGGTTGTTTTCATGAAATCCGGCACCATGAACGGGGATCGGAGTTTGTCGCGTGATTATGAGGTTGGCCGTGAACGGGCCAGGAAGTTGAGCCAGGTCCGCCGGATACTGATCCTGGACCGCAACGCGAATGCCCTGGATCTGCGGCGGCATATTAATGATCTTGTCGCGAGCATGAATAATCCGGAACAGGTGATCATGGTCGCGCACCGGAATACGACCAACACCCGCCGTTATATTGGCGTGCAGAATTATCTTGTTGAATTCGGGCAGGGCAATTCAATGATGGGCTTCAACGAGAAGATCGGGACCGGCTGGGAGAGCAATATGGGGATCTATGGTTGGGATGCTCTCATGAAGCTGAGCAACCCCAACTTTCCTCGCAAGGGTTTTACGCCTGACACACGAAAAGCGAACAAGGCCAGGTCCCAGGAGGCTGGTTTGGGCGCAGAGTATGCTGATCAGTTCGGGATGATCGGATTTGCCCCGAATGCGGTGGGGATCAGTGAGGATTACTGGGCGGTCCTTCAGCAGGCCCATATGCTGGTGGCCTTAGGGTATGATCCGTCCTATGCGATATCGACCTCGATCCATCACAAGCGCCGCGAGACGTTCTCAAATTTTGAGCTGGGCAGCGCGGTGCCGCGCTGGGCCGGTGGGCGTAATCAGTCGATCGGCAGTTTTATGAACCAGACCATCAATGATATCGGCCCCGAGGCGTATGTTGAACGGGAAGCTAACCGCAATGTGGGGCGCCATTACGTCGGGATGCCGTTGGGCCTCCTCAATCTTATATTGTTGCCCTTGTCGGTTGTTTTTGGATTCAACCCGTTCCAGGGCTTGTGGCTTTGGTTGGTCGGTTTTGGGACTGTGTTCAACCAGATTTTGCGCCTTCACGGATGGGGCGCGATGATGGACGATTCAGGGGTTCTTTTCGGGACCGCGAGGTTCTTCTTTTATCAGTGCCGTGACATGTCTGTTTTTGCGATCCGCGTCATGCTGGAAACGCTGTCCATGATCAACAGTTATGGCGGGCTGACATTTGTTTTTAACGTGTCCGGCGGGGGAGGGGTCGCGCATGATACCAACGTTTGGACGCAGTTAAAAGCTAATCCATTAAGTTTTGTGTCATTCAAAAGTGTTGTGGGTATTGGAGCGTTAACAACCGCATTGATGCTGGTGTCGACTGTTTGCGGCTTGACCATCGCCCATGTGACCATGATGTTCCTGGCCATGTTCTGGGGGGTCAATATGCTCATCGGCCTGTTCGTCAGCGAGAACCAGCCCGGGGTGAAGGTCTGGCATGGGAAAGGGGACAATCTGGCGGCTTCCCTGGGAGGCCTGTCCGCGGTGGCTTTTGCCGTCTTGGTTTATGCTCAAAAGTGGGCTATTTTCGCCTTGGGGCCGTACGCGATCGCCATGTTCATTCTTTATAAGGTCGTGGCCCACCATCCAGAGATGAAACGCCTTGTGTCACAATTTAACCGGTATTTTGTCAGGACTTCGGGTGCGGCATTATTGTTTGCGTTGGTCCCTGCAGGGCTTTTTGTGAAGTTCAATATTTGGCCTAATGTGACAGCGGTCTTTACGATCACAGAATTCTTTACAGGATTGGGAATTTTTCTGGGCGGGATATTAGGGGTGATAGGACTTGGTTACGGGGTCGGAAGTCTTGCGGAACGCCGTGTCAAGAAAGAATACGAAGCCACGGTCGCAAGGTTCTGGAAAGAACGGGACTCTTTGAACGATGCCACGCGCATGATCGTCGGGCAAAGGATCCACCAGGTGAATATTTACAGGGATCAAATGGCCTATAAAAGAGCCTCTGGGGCTTTGAAAGAGATCAATGCTGAACTGGATGGGAAGGTGTCGGTCCCTGCGGTGCCGTTAATGGGAAGCGGACCGTCGGCCATGAAAAAACCGGGAGCATCTGTTGAGAATAAAGCCGCGGCTGACGAGGCCCTTGCTGCTGAAAAAAGGAAGGTCGGCTGGTTGCGCGGCAAGTGGGCGTCCCTTCAGATATTGGAAAAGCATTTGAAGGCCAGGGTGGCTGCCGCGACCATGCTAAAGAATGCTTCGCTGGCAGGACAAAACAGTTCCGATAAAGGCCAGGTTGCGGACAACGTCGGCGGTATCAACCTCAACGACGAGCACCTGACGATCACCATCAAGGTGGACGGCGCGGGCATCCCCCTGCCGGTGCGCTTCCAGGACCCGGCCATGGTCAACATCCAGGGCCTTTCACCTGTCATCCGTGATATCTCGCCGGTCACCTCCGCCAACATGCCGGTCCTTGCCGAGCTTCTGAAGTAAGCTTGCATTCCTGCCGTTAGTTCATTAAAATGCAGAAAATACAGGAGGCCCTCATGAACGTCATCGCCATCAACGGCAGCGCCCGCAAGGACGGGAACACATCGCTTTTGATCGAAAAGGTTTTTGAACCCCTGCGCCAGGAGGGGATCACCTGCCGGCAGATCCAGCTGGCCGGGAACACCATCCACGGGTGCCGGGCATGCTACGCCTGTTTCAACAAAAAAAACGGGCGCTGCGCCTTTGATGAGGACCCTGTCAATGAATGCCTCAGCGCCATGAACGCGGCCGACGCCATCATCCTCGGCTCGCCGGTGTATGTGGCGGATATTTCGTCCGAAATGAAGGCGCTGATCGATCGCGCCTGCCTGGTGTCCCGGGCGAACGGCAACTTCCTGAGGCGCAAGGTCGGCGCCGGGGTGCTGGCGGTGCGCCGCGGCGGGGCCATTCACGCGTTCGACTCGCTCAACCATTTTTTCACGATCTCGGAAATGGTCGTGGTCGGTTCCAGTTACTGGAATTTTGCCTTCGGCCGCGAGATCGGCGAGGTCCTCAAGGATGAGGAAGGCCTGCAGACCATGAAAGTCCTTGGCGAGAACATGGCCTGGCTCCTGAAAAAGATCCATCAAAAATGACACGGATCACCGGGGACATGTGCCAAATCCGCACTTGGGATTTGGTACGTATCCCCATTATCCTGCAGAATGAAGCTGCCAGGAACCTCTTTATCCGCAATACCTTGCCAATCTGCGTGTTGTGGCGTATAATCCAAAATCGTAAGCAAGGTGAAATTGTTGGCGCCCATCATCTTGGAAACCGGATATGGAGCTTGATCAATGACAACGGGGCAAAAGACCAGGCCCAAACGCGGACCCAAACCGCGGATCGCTGTCCGCAGAAGGCTGAGCCGCGCTGCGGCGGCCGCCAAGGTCGATCAGCAGGTAGATGAGCAGATACGGATCAGCACGCTCGCCATGGAAGCGGCCATTGACGGGATCTTCATCATTGATGCCCAGCAGCCGTTCTTTCCCGTCACTTACGCCAACCCGGCGTTCAGGGTCATGACCGGCTACGACCGCAAGGATATCCTCGGGAAAAACTATTTTTTGCTCTACGGCGCGGAAGCCGATCCTCTCATTGTCCAGAGGATAAGAGAGACACTGCTGCAGGGACGTTCGTTCCACGGTGAATTGCTCAATTTCCGCAAGGACGGCGGGAAATACTGGCATTTGCTGCGCGTGGCGCCGGTGCGTGATGCCGGCGGGAATATCACGCATTATGTCGGCATCCAGACCGACGTGACCACGATGCGGCAACGCGAACAGGAGATCAAGCAGCAGCGCGAGGAGCTCCTGCACGTCACGCGCATCGGCAAGCTCGCGGAGTTCGTTTCATCCCTGGCCCATGAGATCAACCAACCCCTCACGGCGATCCATTCTTACGCTAACGCGGCCCAGCGGATGCTGCCGGTCGGCGAAGCGAAGCTGTGCGAGATCCTCCAGTACATCATTGACGATGGCCAGCGCGCGGCGGAAGTCATCCGGCGCCTGCGATCGCTCTTGAAAAAGGTCGAGCCTGAAATGAAGCGCTTCGACATGAATGACCTCATCATAGAGACGGCTGGCCTGGTCGCGGCGGACGCCCATACCCGGCACAGCATCCTCAGGACATCGCTCGATGAAACGTTGCCGCTGGTGTACGGCGACCGGATACAGCTGCAGCAGGTCCTTTTGAACCTTATCAGCAACAGTTTTGACGCGATGGAGTCCAGCCGGAATTTCCGGGAAGTGCTCATCAGCACGGCGCGCCATAGCGCGGGCACGATCACGGTGGTTGTCAAGGATTCGGGGTGCGGCATCCCGATGCAGGACATGCCCAGGCTTTTCACCCGTTTTTTCACCAGCAAGCCCGACGGCCTGGGGATGGGGCTGCCGATCAGCCGCTCGATCATTGAAACGCACGGCGGCCAGTTCGGCGTCGAGAACAACCCTGACCACGGCGCGACGTTCTATTTCATGCTGCCGGTCTCTTCCGGGGAGGCTGTATGAGCGCGCGCAATCCCATTGTTTATGTTGTCGATGACGACGCCTCCGTGCGCCGGTCCATGACGCTGCTGTTAAAAACGCATGGCTACCGGACCGCGACTTTTTCCTGTGCCGCGGATTTCCTGGCGTTCGACCATCCGCGGGGTGCCGCGTGCCTCGTGCTTGATGTGAACCTGCCGGGCCTCGACGGTCCGGGCCTTCAGGATGTCCTGGTCAGGCGCGCACCGGCGATCCCGATCGTATTCATTACCGGCCACGGCACTGTTCCCATCAGCGTGAAAGCCATGAAGCTGGGTGCTGTGGATTTTCTGCTCAAGCCCTTCACCGCCAGCGACCTGCTTGACGCCATCCGCCGTGCCCTCCTTAAAGCCACGGCCTGGAATAAGGAATTTTCCGAAGGGACAAAGATCCGCCAGCGTATCGCCACGCTGAGCCCCCGGGAGCTGGAGGTTTTCCATTTTGTGGCGCGGGGCCTGTTGAACAAGCAGATCGCCACAAAAAGAGGGACCTCCCTTCAGACGATCAAGGTCCACCGCAGCCGGGTCATGCAGAAGATGCGGGCCAGGACCGTGACCGAACTCATCAACCTCGCCCGCAAAGCGGGTGTTGCCATCGCGTAGGGACCGCTTCTTCCCGCCAACTTCCGGAAGTTCACATCGTGTTGATCATGGCCTGCATGCGGCCGCGCAATTCTTCGCTCACCTGCAATGATACGGCGTGCGGGTCCTTGCGGTAGGCCTCGGCATAACAGCCAAGGTCCAAAGGCGTGATGAACCGCACGAAAATATCGCGGCGGCCCAGTGCCGGCGGCCGTTTGATCATGAACACCTGGCGTTCAAGTTTCATGACTGTTTCAGCGAGCCGTTCTTCGGAGGGCGTGAGGTCGATGTATTGCGGCTGCCAGCTGGCCATCTGGATGGTTGTCCTGATGTCCTTGATGTCTTGCTGAAGCTGCTGCCGGGTCCCGGGCGTGAAAAGTTTTTTCTGGACCAGCCGGTCCCGCAGGAATGACATGATCTTCCGCGCGCGCTTGACGAGTTCCGCCGCGGGGATCGCCTCGAATTGCGGATATTTTGTTTCGATCTTCGTAAGGAGCGCTGTCTGTGCCTGGCGCACCTCTTCCTTGAGCTGCGCCAGATGCGCACCGGTCATGGCGTCCGCGCTCTCAGGCCTCGGCAGCTTGAGGAGCTTCGACATGATGCCGATGATCTTTTCCTGGAAGGTGAACAGGTTGGCGTGGATCTGCAGGCGCCGTTCGATCGCGCTGATCTTTTTCTTGAGGACCGCGCCGATCGGCCGGCAGTAACGGTATTTGATGATGACCGCCACCAGATATGCCGTCCAGGCGGGGTAGGTCACCCGTGTCTCGGCGATGGCCTGCAAGCCCGCGTGCACGGCGCCGGCCTTGAACGGCTGCATCAGGTCATTCAGATAGGATATTTCTCCTTCGGGGAACAGGACCAGCGCACCCTGTCCCTGCCGGACGACATCAACAGCGTAGCGCATCGCCGTCTGGTCATTGCCGCCCCGTTCGACGGAAAATCCGCCCATGCGCTCCAGGAACCATCCCGCAAAACCGTGCCATTCTTCAAAGGCTTCGCTGTTGACCATGTAGGTGAACCGGCAGCGTGACAGGCGTGCGACTTCGAGGCAGACCTTGACGTCCGTTTCATCAGCATGGTTGACGATGAGCACCAGGCCCCGGTCTTTGGCCATGCCTTTGAGGCCCTTGAGCTCGCGCGGGTCAAGGCGCAGATGGCTGTGCCAGGCCAGGTCAAGGGCGTTCCACAGCTGCGCGATCCCCAGGACAAGGACCTGGTGCCTGGCCGGGTGGAAGCGCGCCGGCACATGTGTGTTGTCTATGCTCGATCCCATGGCGCATGGCTCGCTGTTGTCGTGAACGGATGAGTTCGCCACGCACAGTTTACTGTCCGGCAGAAAAATGTGGAAGTGTACCTAGGTACAATTGATGGATTTCGCGGCTTACCTAAAATAATCCCTTGATGCCGGTTGAAAGGCCGGCGCAGCATCTCAATAAACCCGGATTTTTCATTAGAAAAATCCGCCCCGCAGGGGTCGCGTGGCAAATCCGTCGAGGATTTGCCAGCTTTGCGAGGTAATCCTGGACTTTTGCACGCACTTTTTATTGCAC
>CAIOTT010000003.1 GCA_903861305.1 Candidatus Omnitrophota bacterium
CGACCGGGCATCATATTGAAATTTGAGATCGTTCGCGGTCAAAACTTTATCCAAAGCCACTTCAACAGGCACATCGTTCAAGAGCACCGTCACGTTCACACTCTTCACCTGACTGGAAAGAATAAAGTTTGAGCCGATCTTTTTTGAAAAAACCTTCAGGACATCCTTGATGTCCGCGTCTTTAAAATCAAGAGAAATGACCTTTGAATATTGAGGAAGAAGAAAAGCACTGCCCTGGTCCGGATTAGCTGAAAAAGAAGCCGTCACACATGAAAAAAACAAAATATAAAAAATAAAGGCTGTTCTTTTTTTCACTTTCTCCTCATTCGTTGTTGAAATGTATTGTAAAATTCTCTTCCTTAAATAAAAACTGAATACTGCCTTTGACTATCTTCACAATCTTCGCTCCAGCAACTACATCCCCCGTCTGAAGAACCTGGCCATTAATAAGGACCATCGGTTGATCGCCGTCATAAAAGATCCCCGTGACCTGCATCTCGGGAAGAACCACCTTCACCTTAACCGGCGGAGGAAGTTTTACCTCTTCAACAACAACACGTGGCGGCGCATTTCTTGCTGCTTCCTCTTTTAACTTGGCTTCTTGAGCCAGCCTCGCATCATTGATCATCTTCATGAAAAGGTCAAAAAGTTCCGGCACCTGGGTCTTGATACTAAAGGGATCAACAATGGCACTTTCTGTTTTGTCTTCAAGCGGCAGTTCCTCCTGGGCTGAAGTGACAGACGCCTGACCCCAATACAAGAAAATGGAAAGAACGAAGATACTAATAATATATAGGCAAAGATCTGTATTACTATTTTTTTTGAATATTTTTTTTCTCATTCTCCACCAATGCGATTGACGCAACATCCAGGGTCATTGACAACGGGTATTTAGTCTGGCTATTTACGGAAGCGTTATGATTGTCAACCATTTCAAGATCATTGACATTTGAGGTGATCGACCAGGAATTTACCCTGACAAAGTGCTTTGCGCCCTCCAATTCCAGCACAAAAGACAAAGCATCCTGAAATGTGGCCCCGGAACAAAGAAGCCTGACGCTCCGTGTGCGGAAGAAACCGCTGGTCACCTTGCGAACAGTCTCAAATGAATTGATCTGAATATTATGACCTGTCGCTGCCTCCGAGATGAACGATATCAGATCGACCTCAGATAAGGACGGCGGGATGGTCTCCATGAAAGCCTTCCTGTCCTTGAGCGCGGCTTGATAATCATGGATAGGGGCCTCCTTCGACAGGAGCAATTCCACTTTGTTCTTATAGTCATAATACTCATGGAAACGAAAATGTGCTGTGATCCCCAACCCGATCAAAGATCCCAGGATAATAATGAAATAAAGGACGATCAGTTGTCTCTCATTAACAAAGTCCCTGAGATCATCGGCTCTTAAATTTTGTATATAAAAGAAACATTTCTTGATGTCGCCGAAGGAAACGCTTTGGAACCGCTTGGGATCGATATTCATGTTTTTAGTCCGAAAAGATTCATTTTCCCTCGCATACGATCGAAAAAGCAACGACCTTCTTCTTCGTTGTCATAAAATCCTTGGCAACGACACCAGAAAGTTTGATGTTTTTAAAGAAAGAGGACATCATGCTGTCAGCATGCAATGTGTCAACGAATACATTGACAAGAACATATGTTTCATTTATGTCACGCGAAAAAGCTGATCCGGAGAAAGTCATCTTCACCGTTGTTTTAACAGAAGCATAGGCCGACATGGGTAACCCATCCGGTGTATCGGATGGCTCTGCTGAACCTTCAACGGCGGGTGTCTTGTCTTCAAACTCCACCTGAACGTTCTCGATCCATATGCCCTTGGGAACAAGGCTCGCGAATCTTGCAACAAGGGGCTCCATACGGCTATTTAACGGAAGCTTCTTGAGTGCGGCCAGTTTATCCTGTTCTTCAACTGTCTTCCTCTGCGCCTCTTCCTGCGTCAGGTCAGGGCTGGCGCTCGAACGTTCGGCAATTTCCTGATACTGATTACGGACTTTGGTAACAAGCTCACCGCCGCCCCAGGAAACCAGAAACATCAAGAGGGCGCAGATAACACCGACAGCAATGGGCAAAATAAGCTGTCGATTCCTCTCCTGGACCTCATCTTTCTTCAAAGAGACCTGCCGGGATGATCCCTCCGAAAGGTTAAAGTCAACGACGGAAGGAACGCTGCCTGCGAGAGCCACCCCGAAAGCAGCGACCTCCCCCATATCCGTTACATTGTTTAAACCAAGCTGATGAAAAGGATCTACAATGTCAACGCGCATACCTAGATCTTCGCTCAATCCGGACCAGAACGACTGGTTCAGGCCCGAAGAAAGAATAATGACCTTGTTCACATCTTCATTCTCATGCTGCCGCGAGAAGAACTCGAACGACATTCTGACCTCATTGAACAACTTCATACGGGACACTTCATCCGTATCCTTGGAAAGAGGCGCAGCCCCCAAGCCAGAGAGGATCTGGACTTTAAAATCACGTATGAATTTGACATGCCCCTTCGATGTTATGATCAACGACCCGGAATCCTTGGAAGCCAGCAAGATCGCCGTCACCTGGGCAGGCTCGATCTGCTTTTTGAAGATCAAAGACCTGATCAGACTTGTCGCCCCTGGTTCGCTGTAAACAACGTTAAGCCCCGATTGAGAAAGAACATTCAGATACCGTTGAAAAACATCTTTGCGGATGGCGACAAAAAGTATGCCGATCTGGCGTGCATCCCCCTTGACCAGTGTCGTCGGGTAATACGTGTACGTCATCTCGTCGATCGGGAACGGCGTGTATTTCTTGGCTTCGAACGCGACAACATCCTGGATCTCGCTGGTTTTCATCCAAGGGATGACAAGCCAGCGAATAAGAACATCCTTCGAAGGAAGAGAAAAATATGTTTCGAGGACAGAAAAACCTTTATTCGTTACGGCTTTCTGAATGGCATCCAGAAAAGATGGGTCATCGAAAGAGGCTTTCCCGCCCTCATCAGCCGTTTGCAGAGAGGTAAAAGGAACGAACGCAGAAATTGTCGCCGCATCATGATCTACTTCGACAAAACTGAATCCGGTCTCTCCCCAATGAACACCGAGACGCTTATGATGGGTTGGCATGAATAAAATCCATTATATTAATTAAATAACCAGACCGAACTACTGTCAAGGCATTTCAAAGAATCTTGTTTCAATAGGTAACAGTTGTATCGATCTTTGACGCTCCAAACGGGCCCGCGCTGAGCGTATTCGTAAACGTCACCGTGTACGTCTTGTTCCCCGTGACACCACCGGTCGTGCTCGACAATGTCTCCGAAAACCCTGCCGGAGGCAGGCCTCCGTTCTGATAAGCTCTCCAGAAAGCTCCCTTGGCCAGCATCTCTGCCTCAATGTGCGAAGCCTGGCTTTCCGCGCTCGTGGCCTTGCTCAAGAAACGGCTTACCGTCCCCAACGCAAAAACAGACAGCACCATGATCGCCGCAATGACAATGACAATGACCATACCCCTGTCTTTCCCGTGAAGACCTCTATTCAACATTGCCTTTATCCTCCATGTAACTTGAACAAACGGAACAGCGAAATATTTGCCTGCGATTATAATCTATGCCGACGTGCCCGCAATAAGGACATTGTCTGACATATTTTGTCAGGTCCGCGTTAACATCAAAGTCATCAGCCCTTGAAGCACGCTCACGCGAATAAAGCGCAGCCCAAAAAAAAACGAAGAGGAAAGAAAAGTACATCCCTACAGCGAGAAACATGTCAATTTTGATCATCGCTGCTCCAACCTCAATTTAATCGCCCCGTCAAGGGGCGCCTCGTCGAGATGGACATCAGGTCTTGAGCCGTTCGCCTCGTCAGGTTCCACGTGCTTGCCCGAAAAATGCGGAATATCTCCGTCGGGGCGTGGCAGAACGATCACAGACTGGTCAGGCTTGTCGACTTGTAAACCCTTTCGCCATATGCCCGCATGAACACCACGATCAAATGTCAGATCAAGCGACCCGAGCTCAACGACCGAAGCAGATTGATCTTTTGCAGGAGAAACCTCCTGAGGCCTCAATATGGCACCCCAGAAAATGAAGTTCACCCTGTAAAGATCCGGCGTCCCCCTGAGCGTCAATGTCAACAAGAACAAAACCGCAACATGGATAAAAAGAGACATGCACGCATAACGGTATGAGGACAACATCACTCTTCCCGATCCGCCGCCAGATTGATGGTTGAAAACCCCAAACTGCGCCCCATGTCCCATATCTCCACGACCCTGCCGATCGATGCACGACGATCCGCCTTGATCAAGACCGCACTGGAAGAAGGTCGCGCCGCGGCAAGAAAATCTTTCAGTTCGTGAACAGTAACTATCTTATCATGAACATACATGATATTCTCACCTGTCACAACAATCTTTATCTCTTTCCCGTTCATCATATCGCTCGTGATCGCCTTCGGAAGCTTGACACCGAAGGGTGTCAACGAGGTAAGTTGCGTGACGAATACAAGAAAAACAAGGATAAGAAAGAACAAATTAAGGAAAGGGACTACCTGAAGCCCCCTTAAAGGTACGACTTTAATATGCCGTCGAAAATCCACGCCCTACTCCCTCTCACCAGGATCAGCCACGTCGGAAATACGCGTCATGAAATTAACAAGATCCGCGGCGTTCTTCTCCATGGCACACACCGCCAGGTCAAGACGCGCGCAAATATAATTATACGCCATGAGAGCCGTGATCCCGACAATAAGGCCCGCGATGGTGGCAATAAGGGACTGCCAGACCCCCGCAGCAATGTCGCCCACCGAGACAGGATTAAGCACCTGCGCGTGGACCTGGACAACATGGAATGTCACAGCTAAACCCAGTGCCGTCCCCAACAAGCCCAGCAGCGGCACCGCCTGGGCTATCATTGCGAGCGCCGGTAACATTTTCTCAAGCTGGGGGACCTC
>CAIOTT010000004.1 GCA_903861305.1 Candidatus Omnitrophota bacterium
AATAGCCACAGTATAAGAAATACCGAATATTTTTCGGTCAGTCTAGTGTTCCCTGAGATTCGTTTCTCAAACAACCCTTTAAGGCCTAAGCAGAAGAATAACAAAAATATAACATTAAGCGTACGCGGAATAATAAGCAGGTCTCTTGGAATAATAAAGCCCGACTGTCCATGAGCTTGACAAGCTCCCCCGTAATTAAAAGTTTCAAAGATCTGAGCGAGTGACTTGGCTATCCATGTAAATGCATTTTTGCCCCCATCATTAACACAAAGGAACATGATCGGCAATGTTGCGATAAACAATAAAAGCCAGTACTTACAATCCTTAAAGAACCTTTTCTTATCCGGCACCAGTAAATAGAACAAGCACTGCACAGGCAATAAATACAACCCCATGGGATGTGTGTAAAACAAGGAAATACTGCTTACAGCGTGCCCGACATAATCCGAATTTTTTGCCGACCTAATGAGACTGAAGAAATAACACATGCTGATCAAGGACAAAAATACAGCGGGCACAAGATTGCGAACCTCTTGGGACCAGTAAATATGAAATGGGGATACCGCCAGCAGCAATGCAGCCAATAAAGCGGTCTTCCTATCAAAAAGAATACTTCCCAAACGATATAAAGGCAGGACAGACAACGCCCCCAGCACCGCAGACGGAAACCGGAGCGAAAACTCTCCCATCCCAAAGAAATAACTCCATATTTTAAGGAGAACGAAATACAGCGGACGATTAAGATAGCGATGATCCCACAAATCATGCCAGGGATAGGAAAGAAAACTTACAGTATAGGCTTCGTCAGCCCAAAGTCCTTTATTTTGGATCCCGTAAAACCGCAATGCCACCGCGATCAATAAAATAAGGATCAAATAAATGTTCCTGGAACAGACACTTCTCGCTTCTTCAAAAAAATACAGCAGCCCATCTACCTGCATAACGATGGGCACCTCATCAACGATACTTTTTTGCGCTGCGGGTTAGCGGCTTTGACGGAAGAAATCTAACACCGATCTCGAAAGACGTATTACCGACCTCCTGCACGCGCATCACGCGGGCCTGCCCGTTATAAAGATCGATGATCCCTGACATGACGACCTGAAGCTCAAGGACAGCATTCTTGCGGTACGGGATAGCGCTCAGGAACAAAAGGCCGCTATGGCTCATATTCTTCGTCGTTGAAAGGCTCCAGTCCGCCAATGGCTTGGTCCTGCGGACGACAGCCAGACGATGGCTCACGGCCACAACGCGGTTAACACGGCAACCATCGCGCCGTTCAGGGATCTTTTTCAGTGTGGTTTTCTTTGACATAGGGCCTCTTGGATCACTCCGGTCGTGTCATGTGGACTGGCTGAACAAAACGGTCGAACTCTTCAGGTGTTACAAAACCCAGCTCCATGGCCGCAACCTTAAGGGTGATATGCTGAGCATGGGCTTTCTTGGCCACTTGAGCGGCTTTATCATAGCCGATATGAGGGGCCAGCGCTGTCACAAGCATCAGGGAGTTCTGCAAATGCGCACTGATGCGCGCCTCATTGGCCTCAAGGCCTTTGAGACAATTCTCCGTAAAACTCTGCGACGCGTCGGAAAGAAGCCGGATGGAGCGTAAAATATTGGAAATAATGACCGGTTTGTAAACATTGAGCTCGAAATTCCCCGACGCGCCCGCAAAGGTTACCGCCGTATCATTGCCCATCACCTGGACACAAACCATGGTCATGGCTTCGCATTGGGTGGGATTGACCTTGCCCGGCATGATGGAACTGCCCGGCTCATTCTCGGGAATATCTATCTCCCCAATGCCACAGCGAGGGCCGGAGGCCATCCAGCGGACATCATTGGCGATCTTCATGAGCGAACAGGCAATGGTCTTAAGCGCCCCGGAAAGCTCAACCATGGCATCATGCGCCGCTAACCCCTCGAACTGGTTACGCCCGGGAACGAATGGCAAATGTGAATTCTCGGCGATCAGGCTAACAGCCGTGGCTGCAAAATCCCTGTGGGTATTAAGACCGGTCCCTACCGCCGTGCCGCCTAACGGCAACTCCATCAGGCGAGGCCATGCCGCGTTCAGGCGTTCGATACCATTGGCCACCTGCCGGGCATACCCCGAAAATTCCTGCCCCAGCGTCAACGGCGTGGCATCCATCAAATGGGTCCGCCCGATCTTGACGATATCCTTGAAGGCCGCGGTTTTCTGGTCCAGAACGGCCAAAAGCCCGCTCAACGCGGGGATCAACGTCGCATGTACAGCATCCGCTGACGCCACATGCATGGCGGTGGGAAAAACATCGTTGGAAGACTGGCCTTTATTCACATGGTCATTGGGATGAACAGGTGACTTCTTCCCCATCACCCCACCCAGGATGACACAGGCGCGATTGGCAATGACCTCGTTGACGTTCATGTTGGTCTGGGTGCCGCTTCCGGTCTGCCAGATCACAAGAGGGAAATGCGCCGCATGTTCCCCGCGGATGACCTCATCCGCGGCCACGACTATAGCGTCAGCAATCTTAGGATCAAGGCAGGCAAGCCGGGAGTTGGCCATGGCGGAAGCTTTCTTGACCAGCGCCAGGGCCTTGATGAACTCCGGAGGGAACGTCTCGCCACCAATACGGAAGTTCTCGCGAGACCTTTGGGTCTGCGCGCCGTAGAACATCCCTGCCGGAACCTTCACCTCCCCCATGCTGTCGGATTCGATGCGATATTCCATGTCAGCCCTTTTTAATAAGGTCCACACAAAGGCGCACACCGTAACCCGTGGCCCCGTGGCCGTAGTACATCCGGCTGTCACCATCAACGAACGACGGCCCCGCGATATCCAGATGCGCCCACGGGGTCTTCCCTACAAAACTGTGGAGGAATTCCGCCGCGGTCATGGCTCCCGCAGACCCCTTCTGATTACTGATATTCCTTATGTCCGCGATCTTCGATTTGATCATGTCCTTCAATTCCGGATAGATCGGCAGACGCCAGGCCCTGTCATCGGTGGCCTCAGCTGATGCCGTGACACGGGCAGCCAGGTCCTCGTTATTGGACATAAGCCCGGCATAATCATGCCCTAATCCGACGACACAAGCGCCGGTGAGCGTGGCAAGATCGATCAGCCGGGATGGTTTATACACATCAATGACATAAGAAATGACATCTGCCAGGACCAGACGCCCTTCCGCGTCCGTATTGCCGATCTCCACAGACTTCCCGGCATAACCCACGAAAACATCCCCGGGCTTGTAGGAATTGGCGTCGATCGCATTCTCAACCGCGCCAAATGCAAAAATAACATTCTTCCTGAGCTTCAAGGCTATCACCGCCTTCAATGCGCCAAGCACGGCCGCAGCACCACTCATGTCGGAACGCATGGTCTCCATACTGCCCGAAGGTTTTAAATTCAGCCCGCCGGAATCAAACGTAAGGCCCTTGCCGACAAATGCGATATACGGGTCGTCCTTTTTCCCGCCGTTATAGCTGACAACAACGACCCGCGGCTCATTAACGCTCCCCTTGTTGACCGCCAGCAGCAAGCCGAACTTCTTCTGCTGAAGCTTCTTGCGGTCAAGGACCTCGATCGTGATGCCCGTCTTGCCGCGGATCAAAGAACGGGCCGTGGTTTCGAGAAATTCTGCTGTCGTCACATCCGCATTCTCATTGATGAGATCCCGCGAAAAATTAACGGCCTCGTTAACAGTGACCGCGGCCGCGTAACCTGCATTCAGAGCGGCTATGATATGCACCGTCTTTTTTTCGACGGTCTTGTCCTCTTTTTTCCTGGTAATATATTTCTTCCAGGCATACGTGCCAATAACCTTGGCGTCAATGAGCGCCTCTACAACGCCAGCGCTGTCGTGATGCGGGATCAACTCGATGTCGGCGATCTTCTTGAAATACGCTGACAAAAGCGCGCGCCGCACAAGGACGCGTAAGGAGGCCAGTGTCAGTTCTTTTTCCTTGCCCAAGCCAAGAAGGACCACAAGGCAATCATTGACCGATACAGGGAACATCTCCCCCTTTCCGCCTTCAAAACGTTCCTGGACAAGAACCCTGGTCACCGCCGCTGAAACTTCAGCAGAAGGGGACTTGAACTTTTTCGTACCGGCCTGCTCCGCTGTCACAAGGACAAGCGCCGCAGGATGCTTGAATGACGCCTGGGAAGAAAATCTGATCACACCAACCCCCTCTTGATAATAGGAATATAATCGCGTTTCGTCGGCCCCACGTATATCTGGCGCGGACGGCCGATCTTGGTCCCGCCGGGAACTTCCATCATTTCTTTCCAGTGGGCGATCCACCCCGGCATACGCCCAATGGCGAACATGACCGTGAACATATCCTTGGGGATACCGATAGCCTTGTAGATCAGTCCGCTGTAGAAATCCACATTCGGATAAAGATTGCGCTCGACAAAATAGGGATCTTTTAGGACTCGCTCCTCAAGCTTGATCGCGATATCCAACAAAGGATCATCAATGCCGAGCTTGCCCAAAAGGTCATGCACGCACTGCTTGATGATCTTCGCGCGGGGGTCATAGCTCTTGTAAACGCGATGGCCGACGCCCATGAGACGGAAATTCTTGGTCTTGTCCTTGGCCATATCGATATATTTATCAATGCCGCCGCCGTCCTTTTGGATCATCTCCAGCATGTGGATGACCTCTTCGTTCGCGCCTCCGTGCAACGGGCCCCACAAAGCGCAGATACCCGCGGAAACGGACGCAAAAAGGTTCGTCCTGGCACTGCCGACAAGACGGACCGTCGATGTCGAGCAGTTCTGCTCATGGTCGGCGTGCAGGATGAAAAGGACTTTCATCGCCTGCACAACTTCGTCATAGATCTTGTATTCCTTGGTCGGAGAAGAGAACATCATGTTCAAAAGGTTCGGGACATATTCCATGTCACCGCGCGGGTAAATGAACGGTTCGCCGATAGATTTCTTATGGGCGAACGCGACGATCGTACGCACCTTCGACATAAGCTGCGCCGCGATGCGGTCGAAATCCTCTCCCGTTGGGTTCGTCATGTCGATCCCCGGATGGAACGCCGAGAGGGAACAAACCATCGACGCAAGCACTGCCATGGGGTGTGCCGAAGAAGGGAACCCGTTGAAGAACCTCTTCATGTCCTCATGAAGCATGGAATGCTCGGTAAAACGTTCGGAAAGATGGCTCAGCTGTTCCGCGGTAGGAAGCTCCCCGTAAATGAGCAGGTGCGCCACCTCGAGAAAACTGGTGTTCTCGGCAAGCTGTTCGATAGGATACCCGCGGTAACGCAGGATGCCGGCATCTCCATCAAGGAAAGTTATGGCGCTTTCACAGTTGGACGTGTTGCCGAAACCATGGTCGAGGGTGACATAATTCGTCTGGCCCCTCAATTTGGAGATGTCGATGCCTTTTTCACCCTCTGATCCAACCACCACGGGAAGCTCGAATGTGTTCCCGTCAAGGATGAGCTTCGCGGGCTGACCTGCCTGAGAATGATGATCCATCACCGACCTCCCCGTAATTGACGTTTTTGTATTAACAGAATTTTTATTATATAGTCCTGTTTTTCTTATTGCAAGGAAATCAGCGAGGATCTCCCATCGGAGAACGCAACTTTATTTCACGCGCGACCTGACGGCTCATGGTTTCCACATCTTTCTTGATCGAACAGATATCAGGCAGGATCGCCGCGAAGACATCCACCACCGCGGGATCGAACTGCGTGCCTCTTTTTTTCTTGATCTCCTTCAGCGCTTCATCCACGGACCAGGCTTTTTTATACGGCCGCTCGGAAGTGAGCGCGTCGAACACATCGCAGACGGCGCATATCCTGCCAGCCAGAGGTATCTGTTCGTTTTTCAACCCCCCGGGGTACCCCTTCCCGTCCCAATGTTCATGGTGGGTCCTGGCGATCTCCTCGGCCATTTTCAGGAACATCGAATTCCCGCCGGAAAGGATCTCAGCCCCGATACTGGCATGGGTCTTCATCACAGCGAATTCCTCCGGCGTCAACGGACCGTTCTTGAGCAGTATCCTGTCCGCGATAGCGATCTTGCCGATATCATGCAGCGGTGCGGTGGCCAGGATAAAATCGCATTCTTCATCCGACATGCCCATGGCGCGGGCGAGGCAGGCGCAGTAACGGCTCATGCGCACGATATGCTGCCCCGTGTCTGAATCACGGCACTCCGCCGCGTAACCCAGGCGGCGGACAACATCGAGCCGCGTCTCCCGCAATTCCCTGGTGCGTTCGCGCACTTTGGCGTCAAGTTCGTCCTTCTTCCCCTGCAACGCCACGTAAAGCAGGCGGACTTCGATAAGATTACGGCAGCGCAAGAGGACCTTGGACGGATCATAAGGCTTGGAGAGATAATCCTTGGCTCCGGACGCGAGGGCGCGCAAGTGCACCTTGTCCTGCGATTCCGCCGACATAACAAGGATCGGAAGATAATCATCAGGATGATCCTCACGCAGATACTGCATGGCCTGGAACCCGTCCACACCGCCGGGAAGAACAAGGTCAAGGATCAAAAGGTCAGGCTTGAACTTCGCGTAAAAAGATCGCAGGCGCGTGGCATTCGGCAACGCGTGGACGTTCTTGAACCCGGAAGATGCCAATATCCTGACCAGGAGCTTGCGGCTCATTTTGTCATCTTCAACAATAAGTATCCGCGCATTAAGGATCGTGGCTGGTGAGATCATGGTTTCCTATCCCTTCCTGTCAAAACAGCAACCCCGGACAATATTCATGCCGGCCTTCATCTCCCTGGTCGCCTCCTCCCAAAGGAAAGAAGGATCCGCGCCTTTAGTGCACGGGACCCCCGCATAACCATGCAACCGGCCATCTTCCAGAAGGCACCCCCGCGTCACGACCGCGAGCTCGGTGTGCTCCCTGCTCAGGAACCCCACAGACCCCGAGAACCAGCCGCGATCGAACACCTCGTACTCCTGAAGGAACATCCTGGCTTTTACAGACGGGACGCCGCAGGCAATGGAAGGCGGATTGAGCGCAAGAAGAAATTCCTTGTCCGTCACACCTTCATTGACCACCCCTGAAACCCGCATCCTTAAATGCTGATGGCGGTTAAGCTTCAAAACATCCTGGTCGCAATCCACCTGGTAAGAACGGCAGAATTCACGGAACACCTCGATGAGCGCCTTGGCCACCAGGCGATGCTCATCCTGATCCTTGTCCGACTTAAGAAGGTCCGCACGAAGGGCTTCATCCTCGACAGGATCTTTTCCACGGGGCCGCTCTCCCGCTATGGCGTGGCTTTGCACACGCTGGCCGCTGCGGCTATACAATGATTTTGAAGAAAACCCGAAAAAAACACCGCCGTCGATACTGAACAAAAATGAAGCCGCATTCTTATGTCCTTCCACCAATGCCGTAAGGGCGGCTTCCGGCGTGAACGAACCCTGCAATTCAAACGTCGTGCGGCGGGCCATGACCATCTTGGCGATGCCCTCATTTTCCATGGATTCCAGCATCGCTTCAGCCGTACAGACCCAATCCTCATAATCCGGGGTGTCTTCATAAGATAACGTGACAATATCCTCGTCGGATATCTGCTCGGAGAACCGCATGCTGGCGAGCGTTTCTCTGGACACAGGGCCAAAAGGCTCGCCATCTCGCCCGCGGACCGCATTGACGACCAGCCAGCACCCTTCATGGTCCTGAGTGAGCTCAACGGCTGGAAGAATGAACTTCAGGGCCGTAAAACCCTTCCACTCGGACCCCGTCATCGAACGGGCAAAGCTCATCCCCGCGAAAAGCCTGGCCTGAGGGCTCGCGTCCATGAACTCTCTGACACTCCCCCACGCTTCCTCAAAGCCGGACCATCCTTCCGCCGATATTTCATACGCCGCCCCGATCCCCGCCGCCGAGAAACCCCCATCCGGAGAATGCCAATAAACCTTGCGTGGACTCTTCTGCCCACCCAGCCATTGAAGAAGGTCAATATCAACGACCGGTAGTTTCAAACGGACAACAACAGGGAACGATAACGGCGCAGCCGCACGGGAAGTCTCCTTCTCCAGTTCCTGCAATAATTTCTTCCTCGCCTCTTCCAATCCAAAACGCATCATG
>CAIOTT010000005.1 GCA_903861305.1 Candidatus Omnitrophota bacterium
AAAGTCCAGGATTACCTCGCAAAGCTGGCAAATCCTCGACGGATTTGTTACGCGACCCCTGCGGGGCGGATTTTTCTAATGAAAAAACCGAGTTTATATTTTGATTATACATCAGAATTCAACTATTTGAATAAGTATGAAAAAAATGAAAAGCAGGCAAACTACTCGTAACGCAGGGCTTCGATGGGATTAAGGCGTGAGGCCTGGTGTGCGGGCCAGAGCCCGAAAACAAGGCCAACGATAACGGAAAACACCGTGGCCACAAGGACAGAGGCAAGCGAGATCTTGACCGCCCACCCTGCCGCTATTGTAATGATAAATGACGCGCCCACACCAACAATGATCCCGGCAATACCGCCGATGAGCGACATCAAGACCGACTCGATCAAAAATTGTGTCATGATATCCCTGTTGTTCGCGCCGAGAGCCTTGCGCAGGCCGATCTCGCGCGTCCTCTCGGTGACAGACACCAGCATGATGTTCATGATGCCGATGCCGCCCACCAAAAGCGATATCGCCGCAATAGCTCCCAGCAGCATCCCCATGGTCTGCGTGCTGGACTCCATGGTCTGCTTCATGTCGGACATATTGCGGATCTGGAAAGAGTCCTCGGCTTCCTTTGCGCTCATGTGATGCTCCTTGGCCAGGATATCTCCCACATCCTGCTGGGCCGTGTCGACCATGTCGGGGCCTTTGGCCTCTACGTAAATGCTGTCGATGTACTGCTTGCCGAGTAAACGGTACATGGCCGTGGTGACCGGCACCAGCACAATATCATCCTGGTCCCGGAAGGGGCTTGCCCCGCGCGGGGGAAGAACACCGATGACCGTGAAGTTAACAAGGTTGATCTTGACCGTCTTGCCGACAGGGTCTTCATCTCCGAAAAGTTGTGTCACGACCGAAGTTCCCAGCAATGCCACCTTGCTGCGGGCCGTCACTTCTTCATCGGTAAAGAACCTCCCGGCGATCGGCGCCGCGGCCCTGATCTTCTCATAAGAAGGCCCTGTTCCTTCGATCTGAGTGCTCCAGTTCTTGCTGCCATAGACCATCTGGGCATGACCCGTCACGGACGGCGCAACATTACCAACAGAAGCCGTCAGCTTAGCGATGGCGGTGACATCCTGAAATGTGAAACGGGTGGACGCGCCCGCGCCCAGGGACACGCCGCCGGCCTGGCTCGAACCCGGACGTACCATCAATAGATTTGAGCCGAGGGACGACAACTGCTGTTCGATCGACTGCTGGGCACCACGGCCCAAAGCGATCATGGCAATGACCGCGGCAACCCCGATCAATATCCCCAGGATCGAAAGAAAAGCGCGCATCTTGTGCGACAACATGGCCAGGATCGCCTGACGGGCGTAATCAAGGAACCTCATCCCTTCCCGGACTTCCACCTCCACCGCCACCTCCGATGGCAGCACGTCCGCCGCGCTCTTGCCGGGGATCGCCTTGCCCTCATCCTGAAGCTTGTCGGAAATAATTGAACCGTCGCGCATCGTGATGACCCTCTTGGCCTGGGCCGCGATCTCGGGTTCATGCGTCACGATGACAACGGTCTTGCCCTTGCTGTTCAACGCCTTAAAAAGGCCCATGATATCGGCCTTACTTTTGGAATCAAGGTTCCCCGTCGGCTCATCCGCCAGGATGATCAGCGGATCGTTGATCAGAGAACGCGCGACAGCCACACGCTGCTGCTGCCCTCCGGAAAGTTCGTTGGGATTATGCTGTTCACGGTCAGCCAGGCCGACATCGACCAGGCGGTCATGGGCCAGGGACTTGCGCTCGGCATTGCCGCCATAGATGAGGGGCAAGGCCACATTATCCAAAGCGCTCATCCGCGGGAGCAAATGGAACTGCTGAAAAACAAAACCGATGTGCCTGTTCCTCAGTACAGCCCACTGCTCGTCAGATAAATGATGGACTTCGCTGCCGTTCAAAAAATACTGCCCACTGTCAGGACGGTCCAGGAGGCCAAGCGTGTGCATGAGGGTGGATTTACCGGAACCGGACGAGCCGATGATAGCGACGAACTCGCCCTGGTCAATGGCCAGGGAAACATCACGCAAGGCGTGGACCTCATTATCGCCCATGCGGTATGTTTTGTTGATGTGCTTCAATTCGATCATAAGATCCCCGTCAATGCCTGCTGCCGCTGGCCCCGCCCGGGCGCGCCGGGGCGAAAGGATTGGTGCCGGTCGAACTTTTGGTGATAGCGAATTTCTTACGCTGAACAACGACCTTGTCCTTGCCGGTCAGGCCGGAAACTATTTCAACGCTGACATCGTCCATGATCCCCGTGACCACCGTCCGCCGTACAGGCTCCTTGGTGCCTGAAAGGCTGACCATGACGTAAGAACCATCCTTGTCTTTTTTGACCGCATCGGACGGTAATGTCAGGATGTTGTCCTTGCCCTCGGCTTTGAAATCAACGGACACATTCATTCCGGACCTGCAGAACGCGGGCAGCTTTAGCGCCTTCAGGTCCACCGGGTAAATGGTGACGTTGTTGACGGTTTTTGATTCATAATAGATATGGTCGACCTGGCATTTGATCTTTGTGTCAGCGAACGCATCGAGCGTCGCCACAGCTTCCTGCCCCTGAGATATCTTGCCGATGTCCGTTTCATCCACCTGGGCGCGAAAGATCAATACATCCGAAAGCACAATGACCGCATCGGACGTCGTCACCGTCTGTCCCGGCTGCATGGTCGCGACGATCACCTGCCCGTCAATTGGAGCAACCAGGGCAATGGGCTTGTAAACATCTTTCCAGTAGGCCAGCGACGCGTCGCTCTTGCCCCGCGCGGCGTCCAGGAGCGCGGCACGGTCCGTGGAACTCATCCAGGCCATGATCTGCCCGGCCTTCACCATGTCGCCTTCCTGCACCAGGATCTGTTCGACGCGCCCGTTGACAGGCGGCCTGACCTCCAGGCGGTTCTTGGGAAGGACGGTCCCTGTCGTCGAAATATACGTCTGGATCAAGCCGATCCTGGCATGAATGTTCCTCACAGCGGCGGCATCCGCGGCCTTTGACCGACAAAGGGACCAGAACAACACCGCCGCGGCAGCCAGGACAAGGAATACAATGATATAAATTTTATTGACGCGCATATTCGAGCGTTGCTCCTTCCGCATTGATCCATTGCGCCTGGGCCAGCAAGGCACTGGCCCGGGCGTTCAAATACGCCTTCTTGGACTGAACGATATTGTCTTCAATGATCGTCCAGTTATCATAAGAGATGAATCCCGTCGCATACTGCGCCTCGGCGATCTTCGAGCGCTCTTCATTCGCCGCAAGGGATTCCCGGGACGATTCCACCGCTTCAACCGACTCGCGGAACGCTTCCCACGCCTGCTCCAGGCCAAGGACAGCGCTTGCCCTCGCACTCGTCAACTGGGCTTCGGCCTGCCTCAGGGCCGATTCGGCCTGCGCCACCTGCGCTCGGCGCAAACCGCCTTCAAAAACAGGCACGCTCACGACCAGCTGCGCGTTCATCCCCCGGTCCTGGGGCGGCCACTCGGAACCGTCCTTGTTCACACCGGCCTGGATCGAGAGCTGGGGCAAATAACCGCCCCGGCCCGCCCTTAATGAAAAATCAGCAGAATTCCGCCGGGACACAGCCTGCCTGACGGAAGGATGTTCCTGCGCGATCGCCTGAAAATCCGGCTTCTGATGGAATGCTCCTTTCACGACAAGCTCCCCGTCTACATCCAGCGGCACGAACTCGCCGCGCCCCATGGCTTTGCTCAACTGTCGCTGGGCCAGATCGAGATTCCGCACGGCCTGCTGCAGGTCGAATTTGGCCTGCGTCATGCTGGCCTGGGTCGCCAGAAGAGCCCCTTTATGTTCCAACCCGGCCTTATAACGAAGGGTGATCAGTTTCAGCTCATCCTCCCTTATTTTAGCGATCTCTTGCGTCACACGGATCAATTCCTGCGCCTTGAGCAGTCCGACAAAGGCGGTCCTGAGCTTCAAGCGAACATCCGCTGAAGAAAAGCGGAACGACGCCTGCGCCGCCGCAATATTCTCCACCGCGGCCCTGATATTATTGCTTGATCTAAGCCCATCAAAGATAAGGAACGACCCCGACAGACCGTATGAATAAGAATCAGAAGTAACCGTTTTTTGCGTGCCTGTTTTGGATCTTGACTCCCCCGCACTGGCACTGGCATCTAATTGAGGGAATACCCCGCTGGTCGTGATCGCCTTCGAGGCTTTGGCCTGGTAAACCGTTTCACCGGCCGCGATCAGATCGGGATTGTTCCGGCTCGCTTCCTTGACGCAATCCTCCCACGTCAAGGGAGCGGCCAGTACAGGACCTGAACAGAAGATCAGGCCAAAACAGAACGTTAGAACAGCCGCCTTTTTCATGATGGCTTATTTCTCCGCCTTCTCAGTCTTCATGTCAGGCTCGTGGCCAGTCTTGCCGGCCTTATCGCGATGATGCTGGAATTTCTCTTTGTTCTTTTCATGCCACTCACGCAACTTTTTCGCCTGTTCAGGGGTCAGTATTTCCCTGGCCTTTAATGCCTGATCGACACGTGCCAGTCCGATCTTCTCTTCCAAAACGCTGATCTCCTTAACAAGGCTCTCAGCTTTAGCCCTGTCCGGCTTGGCCGCGTCAAGTTCCTGACGCAGTGCAGCGTCTTTCGCCTTCAGCTGGGCCCTCAACCCTTCCTGGGACGACCGGTTCTCATCATGCAATGCTTTCATTCTCGCGCTTTGTTCCGGCGTCAGGCCTAGTTCTTTCGCCTCATTCTTCCAACGCTCTTCACCCCGTGGATGTCCCGGGCCCTGCATGACCCCGGAAGGCTCCGGTTCTTTATCCATGGCCATCGACGTCCCTGCCGCAAACAGCAGTATCACCGCGGCCGCACCCATAACCTGAAAAACTTTTTTACATTCCATAACATCCTCCTTTTTACATTTACAATAAATTCTCAACACTCGTGCCGTTACCTACATTATCAAGGCTGAAGGCCAATGCCTCTTCATCCGCATACGCAATAGACAAGACTTCTTTATCCGACAAAACAACTGCCTGCGGCCCCCGGACAACAAGAGGAAGGGCCACAACCAGAAAAACGATCAGCGCCGAAGCGAAACTCCCGTAAACGAACCTGGGCCGAAAACCCCACAGCACATCTTCCCACCAGGCCGCGATCTTTTCCCCCGCAGATAACGGCTGTGCCTCGATCTGCTGATGGATATTGTCCCAGACCGCCTGCGGCGGCAATGCAGGGACCGCGGGCAACACAAGCTGCGCATCAACCGCGCGGACAGCCGCGAGGAATTCCCGGCAGGAAGAGCAAGCGGACAGATGCCTGTCAACCAGCAACTTCTTAACCGCCGGAAGTTCATCATCCGTAAAATCTGCCAGCAATGTTTCGCGTATATCAGCGCATTTCATAAACCACCTCTTTTTTCTTCATTCAGATCGACCAAAGTCTGGCGCGCCCGCTTGAGCCTGGAACGCACCGTATTCAAATTGATATTCAAAGCGTGCGCTATCTGCTCATAGCTCAAACCTTCCTGCGCCCGAAGTACCAGGCAAGCCCTATGGTCGGCGCTCAAATTTCCCAATAAGCGGCTGATCTCATCCAAACGGGCTTCTTTGGCAATATTTTCCCGCAGGTCATCACGCGTGTCCTGAGGATCGAACCCTTCCTCCCAGGCCACCTCATGTTGCCGCTTTCCCTTGATCGCATTCAAAGAGCAGTTCATCGTGATACGATAGAGCCAGGTCTTTAACGATGACTTTCCCGCAAAATTCCCCAGGTGCCGGTGTGCCGCCAGAAAGACCTGCTGTGTCACCTCCTGGGCATCTTCGACATTGCGGGTGACACGGATAGCGACCCGGTAAACCATGCCCGCATAATGCCGATAGATCATTTCAAAAGCCGCGCTATCGTTGCCTTGCGCGCGGCGGATCACATCATCATCAATGTCCTTCATCGTTCACTCCTACCGATTAGACAATAACAAAACTGAAAAAGTTCCCGTGAACCCGGATTTCCCGCGGGAGTGGATGGAGACCTCAATTTTGGGGGTAAACGCTCAGGAAGTTGCCGCACCCGTTCCGAACCGGGCCGTAAACGATATTTTGTCGATCGCTTTCATGAAAGCGTCTTCCCTGGACACCTGCCCTTTGGTGACAAGTTCTCCCAGGCGGTCGTCCATCTGGACCATGCCCATCGCGCGATTGGTCTGGATCTCGGAAACGATCTTGGACACATCCCCTTCCGTCACGATCGCATTCAAGGCCACACTGCGCAAAAGTATCTCATACGCCGCCCAGCGCCGGGAGCCGTCCGCGCTCCTTAACAACTGCTGAGAAACAACGCCCTGCAGCGTGTTGGCCAGAATTGTACGGACCTGGCTTTTCTGGTCCATGGGAAAAATATCCACCACACGGTCAATGGTCTTGGCCGCCGAGTTGGTATGCAGCGTCCCGAACACAAGGATGCCCATCTGGGCCGCGGTCAAGGCCAGCATCGTGGTCTCGCGGTCGCGCAACTCACCCACCAGGATGATCTCGGCGTCGCTCTTGATCGCGCTGGAAAGACCGGAAGCAAAAGACACCGTGTCCAGGCCCACCTCGCGGTGCAGGATCACGCTCTTTTGGTTCGTGTGCACGAACTCGACAGGCTCTTCAATGGTCACGATCTTCTTGAACTTGTTCACATTGATATGATGGATGATCGCGGCCAGCGTCGTCGATTTGCCGCTGCCGGTCGGCCCCGTGATCAGGACAAGGCCCGAAGGAAGATCGGCCAGCTTCTTGAGGGTGTCCGGCATCCCCAGCTGTTCCAGTGTCACGACCTTTGACGGGATAAGACGGAACACCGCGCCCAGCCCGAAAAAATGCCGGTAATAATTCACGCGGAAACGGGCTTCCCCACCCAGCGCGTACGCGAAATCAAGGTCACCCGTATGACGAAAACGCTCCCATCCGTCAGGTGACGCGATCTCGCCAAGCAAGGCATTCATGGCCTCCTGCGTAAGGACGCCCTCGCCCTCGATGGGGCAAAGATCGCCGTGGACGCGCATCTTCGGCAACTGGCCCTGTTCCAGGTGAAGGTCGGAACCTTTCAGGGAGATCAGCGTATGAAAAAAACGGTCCAGCTCAGCCACGGTCCCCTCCCGCCGCGCCGGCATACGGAGCGAACATCTTGGGATCAATGGCCCGGCGCAGCGCTTCCTGGCCGCTGATGATCTTCTTGTTCACCAGCTCCAGCATCGCGTAATCCAAAAGCTGCATCCCGGCGTTCTTGTTCGTAGCCATGACATTGTTGAGCATGCGCGCGCGGCCGGTCTTGATCAGCGCGGCCACCGCCGGGATCACGATCAAGACCTCATACGCCGGCACCAACCCCGTACCGTCAGCCCTGGGAATAAGCTGCTGACAGATGACGCCGCGCAGGGATTCCGCGACCATGTTGCGGACGATCGGCTGTTCATTGGGTGAAAATGAATTGATGAGGGAGGAGACCGTCTGGGATGCGTCGTTGGTGTTCATCGTGCAAAGGACAAGATGCCCGGTCTCAGCGGCCGTGACCGCGAGCTGGATCATTTCAAGGTCCCTCATTTCGCTCACAACAATAATATCAGGATCTTCGCGCAAAGCGGCCCGCAAAGCGCTGGCCGAGGATAACGTGTGAACATTGAGCGCCCGCTGGCTGATCTGGCACTTTTTGGGCTTGTAGACGATCTCGATCGGATTTTCAATGGTGATGATGTGCGCGTCACGCGTCAGATTGATCTGTTCGATAAGCGTGGCCAGCGTGCTTGTTTTGCCGCAACCGGCCGGCCCGGCGACCAGCACAAGGCCCTGCGCCCATTTTGTCAGGCCAAGGCAGGACGGCGGCATGAACGACTGTTCGAAGGTCCTGATCTCCATGTCAACAAGGCGCGCGGCCATGTCCCAGCCAAAACGCTGGCGGGTCACTGTCATGCGAAAACGTCCGGCACCGGGGATCGCGTGAACATATTCGGTATCACCCGTCAGCTTTGCCTGCTCCCATTTCACGGAGGGCATCGCTGCCTGGAGCATCACGGCTATCTGATCCCCGTTAAACCGCTCTTCCGTAACGGCCTTAAGAACGCCGGCCTTGCGGAACATGACAGGGGCACCGCTGCAAATGTGGACATCCGAGGCCTTGTCACGGCGGGCAAAAACAAGAACCTCTTCAAGCGTAAGCCCGGGGGCCACCTTCGCGGGGCATTGAACCGTGCATATACCTTCACCGGTCTCTTCAAGAAATTCTTCAGGGAGGACCCTTGTTGCATCACCCATCATACGCTTCAACCTCAAAAGAAGATCCGTGCCGCCGCTTGGAACGATATTATACCACAGTGTTCCCAGGAAGCTTCCAGGCCTTGCAAAATTCGTCGCGGCCGGCGATCAGCAGGCGCATGTAATCCAGCTCCAGCGCGATCATCTCCTCATCCTTCTTGCGCAGCCATTCCGAAAGCCACGCAAAACGCAGGGCCACAACGAACTCAACAAAGATCCGCCAGCTTGCCTCGGCGAAAACCCCCTCTTGCCGCAACTGTCCAATGAAACCGCAAACCAGGGGCCCGGTAAGGCTAGAAGGATGCTCCATACCGAGGCAGCCGACCATATTCGCCACATCGTAGATCTCGGGTTTTACACCGAGGAATTCCCAGTCGATCACAGCCTGGATATCTTCCTTTCCCCAGACGATATTCAAGGGATGGAAGTCGCCATGACAAAACGCGACCGGAAGAACATCGTGGACCTTCATGAGATCCTGTTCCAGGAAAGCCATGACCGCGCGGACCTCAGCGGCAAGCCGCGGCTGATGCCGCTGGATCTGGGCCACCAGGGAATATATGTATCTTTTGATGGAAAAGACCTCATCCCCGGCGAAAGCCGGCATGCCCTGTGCTTTGTCCCTGAGGCCTTTCAGGAAAGATGACAGGACATCCCCGCGCCAGGCCTCGTAAAGATACGCCTCACGATCAAGGCGCACGCCCGGGGTGAACGGGACGACCTGCCAGAGGCCTTCCCCGTGCCTGACAATGGCCTGCCCTTCCTTGCTGAAGCAATAAGGAACGATCGCCGGCAGCCCTCTTTCTGACAGCAGCGCCAGCGTCCTGATGATCTTCATTTTGGTGTGGAAAATGGCGGGATCGACCTGTTCGAGAATAAAAAGAGAACCCTTGTCATCTTCAATGACAGCCCTGAAAACAGTGCGCTCAGGACTTCCTTCGGGCGTAAGATGAGGGCGCAAGCCGCGGAAAACCAGCCCCCATTGCGCAAAGATCAGACGAAGATCATCGGCGCTGAACGTGACGCGCCCCTGGCCGGGAACAAGCCTTGCCCCTGAACTCAGCTCGGCCCCTTTGAGCACCGACCTGGCAAAAGCCAAACCCTTGTCGCACTGATTACCCTTGATCTCGACAATCCCGCCAGAACGGCTGTGACAAAAAAGATGGCAACCGTTGGGGCACATCAGGCAAATAAAATCGTGTGACAAGACGTCCCCCTACCGCTTGCGCTCCCACTCGCTCTTCAATATCGCCGTAAGGTCGCGCTCCGGTTTCCAACCCAGCACCTTACGCGCTTTCGCCGATGAGGCCACGACCACAGGCACATCTCCCAAGCGGCGCGGACCGATCTGATGCGGCACATCACGCCCTGTCACTTTCTGGGTGGTCTTGATGATATCCATTACCGAGAAACCCCGGCCATTGCCGAGATTGAAAATATCGTTCTTGATGCCCTTGTTCAACGCGCGCAACGCCAAAAGATGCGCGCGGCAAAGGTCGACCACATGGATAAAATCGCGCACCCCGGTGCCGTCAGGCGTGGCGTAATCATTGCCGCACACCGTAAGCTGCCCGCCGCCCTGCAGGGCTTTCATCGTATTGGAAATAAGATGCGTCGGCACGGGCCTGCCCTTGACCGGCCACGCACGGCGCGTATCCCATCCTGCGACATTGAAATAGCGTAACGCGATAAAATCGATATGCCCGGCCTTGGCGTGGTCGGTCAGGACCTTCTCGACCATGCGCTTGGAAACACCATACGGACTTTGCGGGCCAATGGGCGATGTTTCCTGCAAAAGGCCTTTCTCGACCGGCGCGTAGACAGCGGCGGTGGATGAGAAAACGAACCGGCGCACCCCGGCTTCTTTCATGGCATCGAGGAGGTTAAGGGTCCCGCCGACATTATTGCGGTAGTAGAACACCGGCTCAGCGACCGACTCCGGAACAACGATCTTGGCCGCAAAATGCATTACCGCCTCAACAGGATATTTCCCCAACACCTTACGGCAATCGGCGATGTTCAAAAGATCGCCTTTCACGAACACCGCGCCTTCAGGCACCCAGGGCTTTACGCCCGTGGTCAAGTTGTCGAACACGACAACCTTGTACCCCGCCTCGACCAGCATCCCGGCCATATGGCCGCCGATATACCCCGCACCACCGGAAACCAGAACAAATTTGCCTTTCTTGACCATAAGAATACTCTTTCTTAACACGGTTTTGTTGCTTCGAACTTACCCTGAACACATAGAACAACACGGGGTTCACCCCGACCCGTAATGAAAAAAAGTATACCATATAAAATACGATAAAACACGGGAAGGCCTTTGAAGGCAAGAGGATGCGCCGGGTCATCCCTGGTTCAGGTCATACCTTGACCTTCGACAACCATGACTTATTGGCCAAGTACCACTCAACCGTACGCTTGATCCCCTGCGCAAGGCTGACTTTAGGCGACCACTTAAGTGTGTTTTGCGCAGCACCGATATCGGCCCAGGTGGCTTTCATATCGGTCTTATGGAAATCATGCTGTTGGATCGAAGCTTTCTTCCCGAGGTATTTTTCGATCAGGGCGATCATGGCATTCATATCGTAAGGATCATTGCCGCCGAGATTGATGATCTTGTACCCGACATTCTTCAGCGCCTTGACGGAACCCGCGGCAATATCGTCCACATAGGTGAAATCGCGGCTTTGCGACCCGTCGCCGAACAACTGCAAAGGTTTGCCTTCATCGATCCATTTAATGAAACGGAACACGCTCATATCAGGACGGCCTGCCGGGCCATAAACCGTGAAATAACGGACCACACTGACGTCGATACCGTAGAGATAGTGGTACGTATAGGCCATGACCTCTGCGGCCTTCTTGCTCGCAGCGTAGGGCGAAATGGGCGTATTCACAGGAAGGTCCTCTCGAAAAGGCATGGACTGCCCCGCGTAAAGAGAAGATGTCGATGCGAGGAGGAACTTCTTGACCCCGTGCGCCCGGCATTGTTCCAGGAGGTTGAGCGTGCCGTTGGCATTGGTCGTCATATAAACATAAGGATTTTCCATGCTGTAACGCACCCCGGCGCGCGCGGCGAGGTTCATCACGGCGTCAAACTTGTACTTGGCGAAGATACGCTTGAGGGCTGCGGGATCCTCGATATCGCACTTATGGAAAGAGAATCCGGGTATCGCTTTCAATTCCTTAAGGCGGTATTCCTTCATCCGCACGTCGTAATAATCGTTCATATTATCCAGGCCGACGACACGCACGCCCTGCTTGAGCAGTAATTTGCTGACGCGTGATGCAATAAACCCGGCGCTACCGGTTACCAGAATGGTTTTCATAAATTCCATATCCTTTATGCTTGCATGTGTTCTCGAATTACAGGCAGATAACAATCGCCCGCCAGAGGTTCCTTGCACAAGCAGAGGTCCACTGGCATCATAAAATCGTGACTAAATATAACATATCGCTTCCCGCTACTCCAATTCTTTAAATGCCGGATGCGCGGCAATGAGCTTTAACGCTTTGCGGACCAGCGTCTTGCCCGGTTCCATGCGCGGCCAGGGTGACGCGCCCGAGGGATGCGGGAGCGGGATAACATCAAACGATACCCCCGCGCGCGTCGCGGTGAACCGGCGCCCGATGATATCTTCCAGCTTGCCTGAAGGAATGAACTGTTCGATCGCCAGCTTCCCGACCGGAATAACCAAAGCCGGTTGAAGTATCTGCAATTCACGGTCCAGCCACCTGGCGCAGTTCGCTACTTCCCCGGGGGACGGCACT
Organism: Candidatus Omnitrophota bacterium; assembly: GCA_903861305.1. Lineage (GTDB taxonomy): Bacteria > Omnitrophota > Gorgyraeia > Zapsychrales > Fredricksoniimonadaceae > Fredricksoniimonas. Next base: position 12,078 of record CAIOTT010000005.1, read on the forward strand.
CGGTCGCCGCCGGTCAATTTCTTGCCGGGGAAACAGCGGCACACGGCCGCCATGTAGATGCTGGAACGGAACCGTGCTTCATCAAGGTCCATGCCTTCCCGGAACCAGCGGAAAAGCATCTTCCCGTCCGTCCACGCGAACGGCCGCCCCAGCTTGGGCTCTTTATCCCCCGGTGCCTGTCCGACCAGAAGCAAACGGCTGACCACCGCGCCCCCGCTAACAACGGGAGGGATCATCTGCGGGCACAAACGGCATGCCTTCAGCCGCCTGAGGTGCGCGTCAAGTTCCTGTTGCTGCGGTTCAGGGGTCACGGGCTCAGCCTCTTTTTCGTCGCTTCACGATCAAGATCGTTCAGCTGCTGTTGAAGCTTCCAGTCCACCGGCTTCGCGTCAGGTGTGAACCAGGCCGCGCCTTTCCCGATCCATGCTTCCCTGAACCGGACCATATCTTGCTTCTCGTCGCAGCCAAACTCAAAACCACAGCAAGAACATATCTCGTACGAAGGCACATCCTGTTGGTCATAGGAAGGCTCTTTCAACCCCCTGAAGCCGCATACAGGACACATATGGACTGCAGCCTTCATTGTCTCATCCAGTAGCGCATATCGGTCTTGAAGAAAGTCCGGATCCGGCCGTGCGGCGTCATCACGGCGAATTCGCCGCTGGAGACGCAAAAATGCATCACATCCCCATTGGGCCTTGTTTTCTCAAGGATGTCATTGCCGACAGCCGCATTGAGAAGCTCCCGCGCCTTTGCCAGGTATTGCTCACGCGTGATGCCGCCGAATTGGTCCCCATGCTTCTGGTAATGCGCCTCAAGCTGGCCTGGCGCAAAATCATGGGCCTGGACCGCGGCCGCTATAGCCGGGCGTTCCTGCTGGTTAGTCGACGCTGCATCCTCCCTGGAACTGCACGATGCCGCCCAAAGGCAGGATCCGATCAAAAGGAACCGAATTAAATTCTTTAGCATACGCATCGTCAAAAGATCCTCCCTCTCTAAGAACCTGGAACAGGTCCCGCGGCACATAACAAAGGGCACTCTCGTCACAGAACGAGAATGCCCTTGTTGGATATGGCGGCGTGGGGGTGACTCACATACAAATGTCTCTCTCCCAAGCCAACTAAAATCGAGCACTAATATATCACATTAAGCGAATACTGCCAAAAAACAGCCTAAAAATGTCCATTTCTGCCCATGGACAACATGGACATTTCTCCTTAACTCGTTATGCCGCAACGGACAACAAAATGTCCACCTATGTCCATGGGACATAATTTTTTGTCCCTCATGTCCATGCCTAAAAAAGCTAGATTTTAACTCACTATTCAATAAGTCGTCTAAATTTATAGGTTGAATTCACTACCTTGATTCCGTATTCCGACTGCTTAATACGCTTACAATAATAGTTATGGTAAGCTGCTGCCCATAAGTATTTATCCTTAACAGTGTCGTCATTTTTATACTGATTGAGATTCCTTACAATAACAGCTTTATGCCTTTCTAAAATTAAAGCATCATTTGCCCTAGTACGCTCATCTTCCCCTACGCTTAAATAATCAATAAAACATTGATCGTCATCGCCTACCAACAATTCCGCATTATGCGGACTTTCTCTGTGATTTGCATAAAAGTTCATTTGCTCTTTAACAATATCCATTGCTGTAGACGAAATAACTATTCTTGGATATTTTGCCTTCTTTTCTAAATCAACGGCTTCAATTAAAGACAATCCAAAAATCATTTCATCATCAATATACAATGGGCCAAATGAAAGTGCACCTCTGATAAAGAACCCGCCAAGAACCATAGTCAATTGATACTGAGCGATTTGTGAAATAGTCATCCACCATTCAGACTCACCCAAATGAGGAAAATAAATTGGACACCCAAGAATAATATTGTCCGAGAATGTTTTATGAATCCACATTCTTCTTCCGCCATCTTTCACTTCTTGTTCATCTTGTTGTATTTGATTCACACCTTCATTAATTGTTAATAAAAGGCTATCAAAAAATTCCGCTTCTTTGCCATTCTTATATGCCTCCAAGGTTCTTTCTTGATATCCTAATATGTCCGCAAAGACACAAAAAGAATTCTGCAGCTTCGGTTTCCCATCAGATATATATGGATTATTCACAAAAGATGCCCCCAAAACAAATCTCCCCGAAATCTTTATAACAAGGACTACTTGTCAACTGCAAAGCATGGACCAGACGAACCATCATAATCATCGTCATCGTCCGCGCAATCCTCTGCTGGGGTGGTTTGACCATAATCACGATGATTTATGTCCCGCCCATGTTTATCTCTTATAACTGTAAGATCCGCAAAACCAACGCCATCCGCCACAGCCTCTCTCAAAGCCATCTCAAGAGCATCAGGGCCATCGTCATGCTCCCCTCTTGGGTAATATTTGAGCTGATCGAGCAATTCAGTATGCTTGCACGAAAACACCACCTGCCCAGTCGTAATATGCGTCTCCATGCCAAAGATCCTGAAGTCTTTATTCTTAGTCGTGCGTATTTCTTTAAATGCCCCGATAACATTCTCCTGATGGGCCCGATCTTGAATATTCTTAAGTAGAAGTCCCGGACATGTGTTTGCTTCAACAATAAACTTATTCATCGGTTTACGGATCTTGCAATAATTCACTACAGCCTCAATGATCTCCTCCTGAGGACGCATCTTGATATCTGCGTCCAGGACATACAGCTTGCCCTTATGCTTGGCCAGAATAACGATCGCCGAAGGATCATTTTTGGTCTTCATTGTTCCCACGCTGGGATCAAGGGCGCCGATGATCGTGTAATCATCTTTAAAAGAAGCAAGAAGTTCATCCACACTCTGCCCGTATTCCCGGTCCCAATAGGTAAATGTATCGGGATTATAACGACACTCTTTGGCATTGGACGGATCGTTCTGTTTCTCCGCGTCAAAGCTGTAAGAACTCTCAAGTTCTTTGATTTTTATCAGAGCATAATAATCCTCAACCTCTTCCCATAGAACCTTTGTTCCCTCCAACATATCCTGTTTATTTGCCTCAAAGAACTTATTGGCCGCCGCAAAACCGGCCTCATCTTCGTAGACCTCTCCATTGCCAAACAGAATATTCTTCCATCTTTCCCAAAGGTCTTTACGCGCAGAGAATTTAATGACAGCCTTATAAATACGTTTCTCCCAATCCAGAAACTCCCCCGCCCTCGTCAATCGCGACAACAGGGAATCACGATGCAATAATGTTCCAACTGCAACAAAATTACATGTCTTGGGCGCCCCGGCCTTAAGAACAAACCCGGTAAACCAGCGAAGAACCTTATCTCTGGAATCACTGTTAAATGTATTTTTCTCGCCATCAACATCATCAAGAATGATCAACGTCGGGCGGTCCGCGTCATGCTTGAACCCTCGTGATTCTTGCCCTACTCCCAGCGCTGCGACCATGATGTTGTTCGGCGTAACAATCTGGTCCTGTGTCCATTTTGTTCGCACTTTTGTTTCCGGAGCAAAGACCTCGGGAAAGTCTTCTTGAAGAAGCGTATTGGTATCCAAAGCGACAGAAACACCCGACAACAACTGCTGAGCCTGCTTCGCTGTAGCCGAAAGGATCAGAATACAGCGTTCCTTGCTGTAACAGATCGACCACATTACATAAAAGAAACTCACCACCGTGCTCTTGGCATGGGCGCGTGGCGCGGCAACAGCCAGACGACCGCTGCGTTTTTCAGACATTTCCTGAAGCAAACCACAAATCTCATGGTGGAAGGTACACGGATTATAGGCAGCATGCCTAGGGAAATACGTCTGGGCAAAGGCCAGAACAGATTTCTCACCCATCTTCCTGCGCAGTTGACTTAACGTATTCAGTTCACTGGCCACCTGAAGACTCCTTGGCATTTCTTAACTCCGTGATCTTCTCTTCCAATCGCGCTAAACCCTGCTTAGCCTCACCCAGCGCAATGTTGCGACGAATACCCTCGATGATCTTCACGATTTCCGGATCATTAATACTACCGTCATTCGTTGAGATCTTTTCAAGACGGGCCAATTCTTCTTTAAGCAGCTCCGGAGTCTTTGCGCGTTCCTGATCAGCCGTCGCTTCAATTTTAAACGCTTCTGAAGGTAAAAGACCCAAGCCTCGGGCGATCTCAATTTCATCTTTGATCATTTTCCATACATGATATCCCGCCTGAACTCTATCCTGTCCTTCAAAGCTTTGGTCATTAGCCAGACGCATCATCAGATCATTGATGCTCGACATCCTGGTCGTCAAATCGCCACGTAACCGTTGCTGATAATCTGCGGGAATGGCTTTTGCAT
>CAIOTT010000006.1 GCA_903861305.1 Candidatus Omnitrophota bacterium
CGTGAGCGGGTGAAGGCCGCCGGGATTGATGTGAAGGAAGAGCGAGATGGTTTTGTGTCGCTTGAAATCAATCTTCAGGCTGATGAAATTAGTGGCATGACAGGACAAAAGGCGCTTGAGAAGTTTGCTAGTGCGGTGGGCTGGGCCAAAGAGGGGATGGCGGTGAAGGCGGGGTCGTTTAAGGTGTCTGGCACAAAGGCGGCGGTCGAATTGTATATGGATGCGGCAATGAAGGTCAGTGAGAAATTCGCATCGGAATTAAAGACATTTTTGGAGCCGAAGTCATACGGTGATTACTTTGCTCCGATCCGTGAAAGTTTTTCAGGAGTGCTTGATCAGTTACAACAGGCTTTTCCTGAGTACATGAATGAAACTCCTTTCGCTGGTATTGAGTCGTTGGCATATCTTTATGCCAAGTTTATGACGCAGAAGACAGGAGATGCATTACCAAGAATCATTCAGGCCATGCAGACAAAAGGTACTAATTATACGGAGCAAGGAAAGGGATGGGAATTTTATCAAGACTTAAGGCAAGCCTTTATCGCTGATCTTTATTACACAGCGGCAAATCAGTCTGGGCCGACTTTCAATGAGGATTCATCTCGTGAGGCAATTTTTGAAATTATCAATCGTGTTGATCGGAATGGGCATTGGGGGCGGGTGACAGAGTTGGCGGCACGATTGGATGGCGTTCGTCAAGAGCCTTCTGTGAAAGACTTCTTGGCCAAACTCCTTGAGTATACGCGCAAGAACGATGCTGAACATTTAACGTGGAGATTGGATATTCAAGCGACAGTGCCTCAGATCTTGGCGGTGGCTATTGCTAAATTCTCAGGGAAGGCTATTGTTCGTGATGGCGTAGATCTTACGACGGCGATTGATACGCTTAAATCATTGAATGAAAGAGCAGTGGAGTTGGGTAAAAAATCATCCCAACCGCAGGAGGTCGATGCTCTTAGGCAGGATATGATTGATGCTTATGACCGGATTTTTGTAGCTGGTTCGGCTGTTGGAATAGGCGGCAAGGATTGGATGGGTGTTAGCAGTTCAATCTGGAACAATTTATTGGCTTTATATGCTCTTCAAAATCCTAATTTTGATGTGTTGAAGGATGTTGATTTCGGTGGGCCGACCATTAAGCCTGGGGCTACTGAGGCGGTAAAGCAGACAATTACGACAAGGCTATCTACGCAAGATGCTGAGTTACAGTTAATTGCTTTTGAAGGTAGCGAGCAGGGTTCACGTTTTACAAGCCGATTTAGTGGCAAGGATCAAGAAACTGCGACTGATGTGGCCGTTGAGCTTATTCGTGAGTTGTCTGAGAAGCCATTAGACTATAAAGTTTTTGGTACGACATTCACTAAGGGGGATTTAACAGCATCGCCAGAACTGGTTTTAACGAATATGATTGATCGGGTTGGCAGAGTGGAAATATCAACCTTTATACAAATTGTTTTCTTGAGAACTATCGGACAAACCAAAAGACCAACATTTGATAGTGCGCAAGGGACGGTAGTTGCACAAAGGTCTTTTGTCGAGAATGGCGTGCTTTTTCAAGGACAGCTTGTTTCCAAAGAAGAAGACGGCAAGGTTCAGTATTATTTCACCTTCGGATTTAATGCGCCGGGGAACATAGCCTATGCCCCATCGTCCGGGGTCAAGATTAATGAGTATCCCTTGGGTGATAATGAGGATTTCGCTAGGCAGGTTCTGTACACCATGAGCGGCGGAACGGCTTGGTATCTGAATTTAAGAACCAATGACGGCGAAGGGCAGAAGGCGATCGCCGGTATCATTGATCAGGTTAAAGAGAATTTGGGTAAAGGGATCAGGCAGTATAAGTATGGTGAGAAGCTGACCTCGGTCGAGGGTTTGATTGATAATGAGTTTGAGAGTGGAGCCATTTCTCCGTCGTATCAAGCCACGTTTATTCAAGCGCTCACAGCGTTAAGCGCTATTTTAGCTGATGAAACAACGGCCAAAGCGGTAATTGCCGCGTTAAAGGATATGGTCTTTACAAGACTGCGTGGTCAGCAATATCCTGATGTTTTCTGGTCGAGCACAATTCCGGCGCTGGCTCCGGTTATCAGAAATGCTGATGACATTCGAACTGTCGGTGAACGCGCAATTCGAGAAAATCGTTGGAGAGGTGGGTTCGGGCCCGATAATGTCCGCTTTGCTGTTCAAGAAGAACGTGCCGGAAGACCGACCCCCAAGGCAACATCGAAGATGACATTAGAAGAAAAAACTACTATAGCAAACCAAGTTATCCCTGTCCTTTCACAGATGAGTCAGTTTATTGGCAAAAAAGTGCTTCTGCAGTTTAATTATGGTGTTGGGGTAGAAGCTTACCATTTCTTTGTGGGATCTGGAGTCTTAAATATCTCTACAAAGGAAGGATTTGATGAGGATTCAATCCACCTCAAGATTGCGTTGGATGATCGCGACGTAGGCGTTACGATCACACGGCGTGCTGGAGTCTGGTCGGTGTTAGGGAACATTACTCCTATCACAGTACAAGAGATGACTGCCGAGGCTAAGGTTGTTCAGGCTTCCGATGTGTCCGCAGAATTAACAAGCTATCTGAATACGTTAGACGCTACATACAGAACTTGGCTTGCGGTTGGTGTAAAGGTTGCTTTAGAGAGACTTTCGTCATTGGATCCGGCGAAGACGCGGCTTGCGAATGTGACCTTGAGTGACATGTTCAATGGGCAACCATTTAATCATCAGGAGTATCGTAAATTGATTGAAGGTTATTTAAGCCGCGCAGGCGTGACAGATGCTAACACGATGCTTCTTCTTTCTCATGATGGAACCCGGGACAGTCTTTCTAAACGGTTTGGAGCGGAACAAACGGATTTGTTTATGAAAGGAATACAGAATTATTTGACGGACTTGTCCAAAACGTTGACAGTAGATGCAGCTGCCGCTGTTGACAACGCGGCGCTCCGCGGTGGTATCGACTTCGCTCAATCGAATCTTGATATGCAGATCAAGCGTGACGGCGCCGGTGTACCGTTGCCGATTAGTCAGCAGAATTTCGACAATATTCATATTGATGGTCTGGTGCCGGTTATTTTAAATATCAGGCCAGCGGCTGGCGCGCCGGTATTGAGCCAGATCGCGACCGCAGGTTCATCGGCCGCGTAAGGAACGAAATAAGTCCTTCGAAGCCCGCGTTGTTTTTTTGACGCGGGCTTTTTTATAAACTTTTTTGACGGTTGATCTTAGCCATTCACAAAAGGCGATTTTTGTGTAAAATATTATTTTCCAAACACTTCTAAAAATGGATGGGGTGATGCCAAGACACAGATCGTTCAAGCTGGATAAGTTTATCAGGGTTACGGATGCCGTGCTTTTGAAGCAGTATTTCGTGAAGAACGAAACCCCTGTGCCTGAAGGAACGGATCTGGGCAACAAAGATCATTTTGATAAATTCTGGAATGGTTTGCCGGAAGAGGATCAAGCTTATTTTGAAAGTGATCTGCAACGCATCAATGATATTGCGGACAAGACGCGCGATTTTTTACAGTTGGCGGTCAAGCAATTCAACATCCCGATCAATAACGACGCAAAAAATCCAGATTCCCCCGAGACAATTGCGATGCGTGTTTTTCTTCATAGCGAGGAGGCGTTTGACCTTGCTCATGACCGTTATCTGTGCGTCATTTATGCCGATAAGTTGAGCCATCATAAATTCAAAGTGGGGAGTGCGGATTTCGCAGAGGCCAAGTTTGATGCATTTGAGAAGGAGATCGTTGATTTTCTCAAGGATAATAGCAAGGGCGAGCATTACGATGTTCGTCGGTATGAGTCGGATGGAAAATATTACGTTCTGATCGCCCGGGGCGATTTCGTGAAGACACATTTTGTGTTTAAGAACGGGAAGATCGACATTGATTGCTATCGTCCGGCCAAAGAAGATGTGTTGGTGTTTGATCGAAAAAATTCCGTGCTCAGCATCAAGCTGGGTACTCGCGATGCTGACGAGGAGAAGAAATATCTCGAGGTGTTCGGCAAGCAGTTTATGGGAGTGGATGTTTCTGATATCAATGCGGTGATCAGCGGGCTGGTTGATCTTGACCCAATCAAGAACGGTACATTTAAATATGACGGCAACGAACATATCGAGGCTGTCAGACTGACGGAGGTCAAGGTCAGGCAAGGCGGCAAGCGTGGCGGAACTTGGGTCAGTATTGGAAGCGGTGATGTGCGGGATGTTTTTTCGCGTTATAAGTTGCAGGCCGATTTTACAAATTTCATCGCCGTGAAACTGAAATTTTATGTGAAACGCAAGGATAAGAAATCAAAGCCTATTCAGATTGAGATACGGCCTCCACTGAAGACCGGCATCCCGGAAAAAGAAGGCAAGGCAGTGATCGAGGAATATTTGCATGAAAACGGAGTTTTGTTGCTCAAATAATTTGGTCGCACATATTTTGAACAGGATCGCGTGTGATCCTGACTGCGTGTTTTCAGAGTCGGAGCTGAGCGCGATCTGTCCGAAGACCTTCCGGTTTCTTAAAGACCAGCAGTTTATTGTTTGGCGACAGTTTGATTTCAAAGATCCGTTTTTCTCATCCATTCCCGGCGATCAGGATAATCCACGATATTTGAAAGACAAGGGGCGCGGCAAATATGACGCTTTTGCCAGTGATGACGCGGCATTACCATGCATTGAGGTTACGGACAAGGATGTTCCGCATTGAGAATTTGATATAGCCAAGTTGGTTGAGGCGATTCGGGCCAAGAATGATTTGGAGGAATCGGCGGATGTGATCAGTAGCCGGTTGCGGTTTGTGGGAAGTAAAGATGGCGCTGGTGGTCGTGTGGGGGTATTCTTGGCACTCCATGATACAGCGGGTGATCTTGCGCTGGAGTTGACGGGTCTTCCTCATAATACGGGCAAGTGTGCGCAGTATCTTGTCATTAGCCCATGCTTGAGGATCAGTTCGCAGAAGACCATTAACACTTTGGAGCGGATCAATGTGGATCATCAGGTTGTGGGGGAGGCTTTCACCGAAGATCTTACTTTGCGGTCGGGTGTTCTGGTGGGTGCGGCCAAGGCTGGCCAGCCAGACAGTTTGTATTTAACGGGCAAGATCGAGGATGGCCGTCATGTTGTTAGGATCGGGAACAGGGACGGCGGATTAACCGAGGCAAATTTTAAGCTCTTATTCAGGTTGGTAGTTGGGCTGAAGCTAAATAAGGACGGATATGTCGGGATTGGCACCATGGCCGATGATGGGGTTATCCCGGATAGCGATCAGGCGTGGCAGGCGGTCAAACGGCTAAAGGATGACTTGAAGCAATCTTTTGCCGGTTTTGAGTTTGACGATTTTATTGCGAATGGCCGCAAGAAATACCGTTTGGTCATTGCGCCGGATGCGGTTGGTTATGATAAAAAGATGCTTCGGAAAATAAAAAGCACAACGATCAATGACTTTGTGGCAAAATTGCCATGAGTCCAAAGTGGTCTGGAAGGATGTGGTTGTGAAGAATAAAAATATTTCCGTGATTCCTGTAAAGACAGCGGTACTGGCCGATATCCGTGGATTGATTGAATCATCTCGTGGCAAGGCCGCGGCATTTGTTAATGCTGAATTGACAATGATGTTTTGGCGCGTAGGCGAGCGTATCCGTCGGGAGATTCTTAAAGAGAAGCGTGCTGAATATGGCCAGCAGATTGTCGCGTCACTGTCACGACAATTGGTGGCTGATTATGGCGCAAGTTTTTCCGAGAAGAACCTGAGGCGAATAGTGCAATTTGCGGAGGTGTTTTCTGACGAGCAGATTGTCGTATCACTGATACGACAATTGACATGGACGCACTTTATTGCGCTTATTCCTATTGAAGATCCGCTGAAAAGGGAGTTTTATGCGGAAATGTGCCGCATGGAGCGTTGGAGCGTGCGCACATTGCGCAAGAAGATCGATGGCATGATGTTTGAGCGCACGGCCATTGCCCGCAAGCCGGGAGCTGTTATTAAGAAAGAGTTGAGCACCTTGCGGTCAGAGGATCAGCTTACGCCGGATCTGGTATTTCGTGATCCATATTTTCTGGATTTCCTGGGGCTTCAGGGAGCGTTTCAGGAGAAAGACCTTGAGGCGGCCATTTTGAAAGATTTGGAATTATTCATCATGGAGCTTGGCGCGGGGTTCACGTTTGTGGAGCGCCAGAAGCGGATCGTGGTTGATGGGGAGGATTTTTATCTTGATCTTTTGTTTTATCATCGCGGATTGCGTCGGCTTATTGCCATTGAGCTCAAGCTCGGAAAATTCAAGCCGGATCATAAAGGTCAAATGGAATTATATCTGCGCTGGCTGGATAAGTATGAACGTAAGCCAGGGGAAGATCATCCGATTGGGCTTATTTTATGTGCCGGGAAATCTGATGAAAGGGTAGAGCTTCTGGAGATTGGGAAAAGCGGTATCCGGGTTGCGGAATATATTACCGAACTACTGCCCAAAGGTGTGCTGGAAAAGAAATTTCATGAGTCGATACGTTTGGCGCGGATGCGGATTGAAAATAAAGCGGATCAATCGTAGGCAGTGGTATCAAGCCAGTGTTTTTATCATTTGTTCTTTGTCTAAAGAAGCGATCCGATACAATCGGCACAGCTTGAATTTCTTGAGGATTTTGGGATCAGTGCAGGTGGTCATGCGTTCGATAAAATCGGCTGGCAGGTTGTTCGCGATGGTCAGCAGTTTCGGGATGCGCCTGCGGAATATCTTGAGTTCTTTGGCGGCTTTGCTACAATTCTTTTTTGTTGCCATGTAGTCTTTGATACGCAGGGCTTCCTGAACAATATTTGTCGGTGTGCGCGGGATCCGGCGCTTCTTTTCAGGCAATGGAAGGTCAAGTGAGTACATAACGGCCTTGCCGCGCCGGGAGTGAAATTTCACAAGCAGTTGAACCGTTTGAGTTTGCGCGACTCTTACGGTGTCAGCTTTGGGCAGCCATGTTGGACAAGAGGGCCCTTTGGCGAATATGCTGAAGGGCCTTCTGTATGTAGGGCAAGGGGTTGCGTCACTCAGCGTGTAGTTCGAGGCTAACTTTTTGAGGATGACGGCCTTTTCGTGGACGTCTGCCGCAAGGTACTGAGAATAAAGCAGGTTGATGAGTTCGAGGGCTTTGATCCCGTTTTCGAGGAAGTTCGGGTTCTGCTTCTTGGCCGTGTCGATCCGGTATTTAAGGTCGTTCATCTCCGCAACATACTCTGCTTCCTTGGCGCGGGCGAAAGTTTCATCGGCGATCGTGCCGTCCATCCGGTTATCAAATAACTTGTTGAGCCTTTGGCTGACCCTGTCGTGCTGTGTTTGAAGCGTGGCAAGGCAGTCCTCGTGCGATTGCCGGGCACTCTGGGTGCGGATGGTGAGACCTTCCTGAAGCCACTCGGCTTGTTCCGGTGTGATGACAACGCGGCGCACGGGGTCTTCAAACAGCGCGGCCAAACGATTCTCAGGAATGTACTCACGGGGATCGTGCCTACCCTTGGAGAAACTGCAATGATAATAAACGTAGCGGGCACCGGACGACTTGCGCTTCTCTTCGCCAAGAACCGTGCAATCACAAACACCGCAGCGCATAAGGTTGTTGAAGGCGAAGTTCTTGTGGTTGATGAACGGGTGATGCTTTCCGGAGAGCACACGCTGCACCTGGTCAAAGACGGCCTTTGTGATGAGCGGTTCATGTGAGCCTTGGTATTGTTTGCCCCGCCAGTTGAACACGCCGTAATAAAACGAGTTCTTAAGTGTGTGGGCCAGAGAACTCTTGCTGATTTTGCAGTCGTTGTTGGTACGGAATCCTGCCGCGTTCAGATGGGTAACAAGCATTTCCAGAGAATAGGTGCCGGTGGCCATCATGTGAAACGCGGACCTGAGGTGCGTAGACTGAGCTTGGTTGATCTCAATCCGCCTGCCCTTCGTGTCTTTGATGTTCATATAAGCAAGCGGCGCGATGGACGGGTAGAGATTTTGCTCAGCCTTTTCCTGCATCCCCATCTTGACCTTCCGGGAAATGTCGTTCGACATCTTCTTGGCAACCGCAACCTCAATGTCGAGCATGAAAACGTCGTCGGGAGATGAAGAGCTGTCGTAAACTTTATTTGAGCGGGAGAAGTGAATTATTTTCCCGTGATTGTGGATGAGGTCATTGATTTTAACTTTGTCGATGTCATTGCGGGTCATCCGGTCGGTGATGTCAAAGATGATGTGCTTGATCTTCGGGTGAGCCTTGGCATATTCGATCAACTGATTAAATGCCACACGGTCTTTTTTCTGTTCCACGCAGATTCGACGACCCGCCAGGTTTTGACAATCCTCAGGTTTCTGCGATCTGCATACTCCTGCCCCAGTCGTCCTTGCGCATCCAGAGAGAAACCATCATCTTGTTTCTTGCTGGAGATGCGGTCATATTCGAGGGCGTCTTCTTTTGGCTCCATGGTTACTTTGCCTTTTCCGGTTTTGGCAGAAGATTCTTTTGTGGGACTTGGACGTAGTTGATCTTGCTGACCACCTTCTGGCCGGTTTCCTGTTCCAGCTTCTTGCGGGCGATCCCGGCAACACCGCCACCGCGGACAGCAACAGCCTTGTTGGCCACGAACCCTTCTGGATGCTCGACCTTGGTGATCTGGGTGGTTGACGCTTCACCCAGCATGGAGAAGATCAGTTCCAGGTCTGTCATGTGATCGCGCAGGTTCTCGCGCTTGAGACCTTTCAGTTTCTTATAGTTGCTGGGCGTCAGGCCAAAGGTCGCTTGGGATATTTCTGCGGTCAGGATCTCGTACTCGCGGTTCTCCTGGACCCCGTGCTTCTTCCATTGATCGGTCAGTTCTTCCCGGATGGCGATCCCTCGCATCCGTTTCTCGATCCAGTCCTCTGAATATCCCTTGGCCTTGTAAAGCGCTCTGGTGCGCTTGGTGCCCAGTTCCGGGTTCTCGATCTCCTGGATGCGCTCATAACCTACCCGCGCCAGCCATTTCTTGAACGGCTCGGCTTTAGGTGAGGGGATGGACTGGATGATCCGGAACACGCCCTCCGTGTTGGCGCAGTTGAGTTTCTGTGGGCCGCCCGGCGTCTTAACGGAAAGGGGGGTGGCAATTTGCCCCCACCCTTTGGATAGCTCCGGATCGCGGCGGCGCATGTCCTTGATGTAGCCGTCCGGCTGGGCGGAATCGGTTAAGGCGGCGATTACATCCACGATAACGAACCACCATTCATCGTTATGGATGGTCTTGCGGATCTCCTTCTTCCGGAAGATCGCGATCTTTGTTTCAGGTGCTGGTTGTGACATATGGTTTGTCCTTTCGGATAAGATTATTTGATTTTCAAGAGTTTCTTAATGTGGTGAGTCTGGATCTTGTTTGGCTTTGAGCGTCCGTTCATCCACCTGTTTACGGTGCTAAAAGCAACGTTGAGTTTCTCAGCCAGTTCTTCCTGGGAGATTTTATTGTCGAGACGGTAGGTTTCAAGTTTGGCAACGATGTCCATGGGATCTGCTCCTTTTTGTTTGGTCTTCATTGCACAGTATAGCGTTGTTTTATTCATCCAGTAAGATTTTTGCGATCTGCTCGAGTTTTTTGTCCTTATCCGTCGGCTCTTTCCTTTGAAAAGACATGCCTTTGAGGGTCTTGATCAGGTTGTCCTCGGTCTGGTTTCCATAGCAAGCCAAAGTGGTGGCGACAAATTCGTGGCCAAAACACTGGCTGATCGCCTTAATCTCTTTGCCGGTCTTGGCAAAATCTAAGGCCAGCAGGACAGCGCTGCTACGAAACGCTTTTGGTGGGAAGTAGGGCAGCTTTGCCGCCTTTGAGCGTTCCATAAAGATGTCCCGGATGGATTCAGTGTCTTTCCAAGGCTTACGTTCGACGTCTGTGGCCGTGCAATAGAAAAGATCGCCTGGCTTCCGGCCGCGTTCTGATTTGGGAAACAGCGGGTTTGTTAGACCCCAGCCTTTCTTTATCAGAAGATCGACCCATTCGAGAATATATTGCAGCAGCGTGTCGTCGAAATTCAAGACAATGCCCGGGATCCGTTTTGAAAACTTTGTTTTACAGCCTTTTTGTGGATCCTGCTTGATAACGAGTTCCTTGACGTTGAGGCCCCCTAAGGGAAAAGAGATGATCGCCTCATCCCGCATGCCGCTGAGGTAGGTGAATGCTACGATGGCCCGATCCCTGCGGTCGACGTTTGACTTGATCTCGATTGATCCTGCCAGTGTTTTGACATAGTCAAGGTCCGGTAACGGCTGGGGGTTGTTTTGGGTGGCAATGCGTCTTTCTTTTGTCGAGACGTTAAGACAGTCGACAGCATCGGCTTCGATACGACTTTTATATCCCTTTCGCTTGATGAGCCATGCAAAGAAGCGTTGCAGATTTCCAGATACATCACGCGTGTGGCCAGAGATAACGGCTGGCCGTTGTGCGTTAACTTTTCCAGATGCTTCTTGAAAGCAGCCGCCTTGTATTTGTCGAAAGTTGCTAAATCAACATCATTGCTGAACGCCTGATACAGTGCGATGGCGCGTTCAGCGATGTCGACGATTTTGGAATCTCTTCCGCAGTCTTGGCAGCGCCCCTGTAGCCGGACTTGGATCTTGTCTGGCCCCATCCGGTAGCCTGTTTGTATAACGGCCACGTTGTCAGGAGATGGGTAGCGCGGCGCATGGCAGGTGAGGCACATGAACTCGCCATCTTCCAGGTGTCGCCCAAGGCGCCTTTGTTTCTTTATAAGGAATTGATGAACATCTCGCCCCATGACTTTATATGGACGGGAAGGCATGTTAAAGACCACCAATCCTTGCCTGACCCAATCCTGCACAGTCCGGATGTGGACATTTAGCTTTACTGATACTTGCCATAGTGTGTACGCTCGGTTCATGTGTAGCCTCCTGCATTGATGGTTTTTCATGAGCAACCGTCTTTCGGTTGCTGTGGTTTTTGGCAATCGCCCTCACGTTTTTGCTTGAGCTCCAGAAGATATTCAAACAGCTCCAATGCGTTGTCCGCGAGCTGCTGCGCATCCTCGAGCGTGAGCGGAGCTTCGCTATGCGGCTGAAAAAGCCGAATGGTTTTCTGGAGATATTCAACTGAGTATTTCGCCATAAGCATAGTCAGGATGCTTGTTAACACCCTGTACTCTGCTATCTGGCATAATTCGCCGGTGCTGTTGTAAGTTGTTGGAAATAAATGAAGAAAAACTTTTTAAGGCGCGTGAATTATCACGGGAAGGGGCGTTTGGTGATCAGAAAGGGGTAAGATGGATGCGGATTTGATACCCGCCATCTTTAGTGTAAGGCCAGAAGGGATCTTGTTTAAGGCCGAAAAGCAGTTTTAGTTGTTTGGCGAGGAGCTGTTTGTGCTTTCGTTCACTATTGGCGGCTTTGACTATTGAAAAGCCAGGATCTGAGGCGCCCTCTTCATCGGGAAGGTCATCATAGGTCAGTTTTGCAGCGGAAACCTTTGGTTTGGATTGTGGGCCGTTTTGCCAGGATTTATTACCTTGGCTTTGAGATAAGTTCTGAAGAAGAATCCATTGTGTGTCTGGCCTTCTTGTGCGGAGATCTTCAAAGCCCATTTGCTTAAAGTCGGATCGAATTGATGAGTTTCCGATTTTAACTATTACATCTTGGCCGTTTTTGAATTGGATGGCAATGTCTTCCCATTGCTTAACCGGTGGAAAGGGGCTGGTGATGTTGGCGCGCTGGGAGGAGACCTGGGTTTCATTTTGTTGCGGTAGCTGCTCTTTGAGATCCTGCTTGAATGTGCCATACCGATCGATGTCGACTTTGATCTTGATACCATCAGTAACATGCGTGCAGCCCAGCAGGACATCAGTATTGAGAAGCAGGTTTATAATTGTGTCATCCGGGATGGGAATGGCGCCCGCGGTCTTCAAGGTTAGCGCATGCGACTTATTGACAGCAAGAGGATCTTCAATCTCCTCGAGAAAAGTGAGCGTTGATTTCAGTGTTTTCTTGGATAAAGTTGACAGGGTGATGTTCTTGTTCTTTTGGTGTGCCTTGTACCAGGGGACGAAGTCTTCAGTTAAATCGATGAAGAAGATGTCAGGACGCGACCAGGGTACTTCATATGGTTCTTCATCGATAGTTTGTATGCCCTCAAGCGGCAGTACTTGTCTTATAGCCAGAACATGTTCTTCTGACTCGAGCTTATTAAGGATTTGACGGAACTCATCGATGGTCATTTTTTGAAGAACGGACTGATTTTTATCGAAAGGACATAGTGTGATTGAGTCTGCAGGGAATTGCCCCTTTTCGAGTTTTTCACGCTCTGAAGCAATGGCTTGGATTATAATCTCGCGCTTTTCTTTTTCACGCATGGGGCGACCTTGGCAACTTGTTTATGTTGATGTGCATTCTATAGCAAAGCATAATCCGGCTCAAGCGCATTGTTTGGTGAAAAGCATGAAAAGCGGGTTGGCTGGTAGGGTATAAAATAGTATGTTATCCTTTATACATCTTTCACATTTCGACAAAGTTAAGGGCTGACAACAAGCGGGAGAAAGTTTATGCTCGGACATTTTCTATTTCAAACCAGTCGAAAGATTATCAGCCTCGTTCTGGTCATCTCTTTGGCGTTTAGTCCAACCTTCAGCTACGCTCAGAGCACGTTCGTTGCGACGCTTCCGGCGCCGGGTGCGATGGTGATGATGTCTGATGCCTTTGTGCCGGTTCTGGTCAAAGGGCTTGTTGTTCATCCCGATAAGCCGCTCAATTTCGATTTCATTGTTGATTCCGGTAACGATTCTGCCGACCAGGCCGTTGTAAAGGAACAGAGCCAGCGCATGGCGCAATACTTTCTCGCCGCTATCACCGTTCCTGAAGAACAGCTTTGGGTCAACCTTTCTCCGTTTGAGAAGGACCGTGTCATTGAGAATGAGCTGGGCCAGACCGTGCTCGGCCGTGACATGCTCGCGCAGGACTATATTCTCAAGCAGGTGACGTCATCTTTGATTTATCCCGAGAAAGGCTTGGGCAAGGAATTTTGGGCACGGGTTTATGCTGAGGCCCAGGCGAAGTTCGGAACGATGGATATTCCAGTCGATACCTTCAATAAGGTCTGGATCATGCCTGAAAAGGCGGAGGTCTATGAAAATGGTAACGCGGTTTATGTGACAGACGCAAAGCTCAAGGTGATGCTGGACAGTGATCGTACCGCTATGACGCAGAACGCGTCAGATGCTGTGTCGGATGAGAAGGCGGCTGTTGCCAAGGCCGTGATGCGTGAGATCGTACTTCCTGCCATTGAGAAGGAAGTAAACGAGGGTAAGAATTTTGCAGCAATTCGACAGGTCTATCATGCGGCGATTCTGGCGAAATGGTACCGTGAGCTTATTCAGAATACGCTTCTCTCGGATGCTTATGTTGCTAAGAACAAGGTCGCCGGTGTGACCACGGACGAGAAGGCCCTTAAGGAAGAAATTTATCAGCGTTATATCGCAGCCTATAAGAAGGGTGTGTTTAATTATGTTAAGGAAGAGGCCGGTGCGACTGGCGAAGCGATCCCTCGCAAGTATTTTTCTGGTGGTGAAAGACTGCAGATTGATGAGTTAAGCCACACAGGAACTGCAGATCAAGCAGGGCGCATTGTTGGTAAGATTTTTCAGATTGATATGGTAATGGATGGTGTTGATGAGGCTGTAGCGCAGAATCGCGGTACAGGGTATTTATCGAAGTATCAAGGTACGATAGCGTATCCTATTAAGTTTATTGGGAAAGGGCTTCATAACGGCATGCCGGTAACAATGACGGTCCGTCCGGCTCCGGCAGGGACGGGCTTGGTGTTTGTAAGAGACGGGCATAATCTTGGAGTGAGTGTCGATAATGTGAAGGAGGTCCCTAAAGCAACGATGCTATCCGATGGGGAAGCCCAGGCGTCAACGCCGGAACATATTTTATCGGCGCTTGCAAGCGTGGGGATCAATAATGCTTATATAGATCTGACTGGTGAAGAGGTTCCTATTTTTGATGGGAGCTTGGCGGGTTTCCAGGAATTGTTGGGGTCGGGTGTTGTGCAGGAGCTTGATGAGGAGCGAAAGATATTTCGTGTTATGAGGCCGATTATCTTTTCGAGGCCTGAAGAGGGTGTGAAGGTTCTGATCTTACCAACCTCGAAAGATGAATTTAGATTAAGTTATTTCACGGAATACCCCAATCCTGCGATAGGAAAACAATATTACTCCATTGCCTTTGATAAAGATAATTACTGGAAAGAGATCGCAAACTGCAGAACGTATATTCAGAAGGAAGATTACGATCAATTGATCGCAGAAGGAAGATATTTAGGCATCGGGAATGGCGAAGCGGCTGTTTTGGTCGATAAACAGGGGAACTTTACTGGAAAGGGCTTCGTTGTAGAAAATGAGGCTGTAAAACACAAGATACTGGACTTGCTCGGCGATTTGCAGTTGACCGGCTTTTCAATATATGGGCATGTTATTGGCATTATGGGAGGCCACAGGGACAATAAAGAATTGGCGAGGAAGATCGTTCAAGCGCATGATTCTCAGCAGTATGAAACTTATAGCAAAGAACAGCGCCTGGAGGTGATTGAAAGATTTAAGTCCTTAAAAGTTGAAGGAAAGATCCCTGAGGAATTATATCAAGAGGTTTTAGAGAATTTGGGAGAGGAGTCGCTTGCGGCGCTTGATTCCCAAGGGGA
>CAIOTT010000007.1 GCA_903861305.1 Candidatus Omnitrophota bacterium
ACTCCGGCCTTCGTCAGCGTGTCCACATCACTCCAGTTCACTCCCGCCGTCGTCAGCACATTCACATCGCTCCAGTTCAGCCCCGCATTCGTCAGCGCCTGCACATCCACCCAGTTCACGCCAAGTGTTGTCATGGAGGTTAGATCCAGCCAGTTCACACCCGTCGTTGTCAAAACATTGATATCTGACCAGTTTACTCCCGCCGCGCTCAACGATTGGATATCCGCCCAATTCACCCCTGCACTCGACAGCGTATCCACATCCGTCCAATTAACCCCTGCCAACGTCAAAACACCGACATCATTCCAATTCACACCAGCTGACGTCATTGCCTGCAGATCAACCCAATTCACGCCAGCCAATGAAAGAGCATTGATATCGTTCCAGTTCACACCCGCTTCGGAAAGATCCGCAAGATTCTGCCAATTGATGCCACGGGAGGACATATTGTTCAGATCATCCCAGTTCACAGCTGAATTTGACATAAGATTAATATCAGTCCAGTTGATCCCGGACCGCGCTAAAATGTCAATATCATTCCAATTAATGCCTGTCCTCGACAAAGTATCAATATCGTCCCAATTCACGCCGGCATAGGTCATAGCCTGGAGATCATCCCAGTTCACACCCGCCTGAGTCAGGACATTCAGGTCCGCCCAATTCAAACCCGCCCTGGTCAATGCATCCACATCACTCCAATTGATACCCGTAAGTGTGAGAACGTTAAGATCGGCCCAATTCACACCGGCATGGGTCAGCGCGTTCAGATCATCCCAGTTGACGCCATTTGCCGCGAGCACGCTCACATCCGTCCAGTTCACACCCGCGGCGCTCAACGCCTGCACGTCATTCCAGTTCACACCCGCCGTTGTCAGAACATTGACATCGGCCCAATTCAGACCCGTGCGCGTCAGAACGCCCATATCTTCCCAATTTACGCCAGCAACGCTCAAAACCTCAATATCCGCCCAATTGACACCTGTAGTCGTCATGGCTTCTATATTGTCCCAATTCACACCAACTGCTGCCATAGCCCCGACATCGTTCCAATTAACACCGGCCGCTGTCAAGGCACTAACATCCATCCAGTTCACACCCGCTGTGGCAAGCACTCCAAGATCGGTCCAATTGATGCCTGTGCGCGAGAGCGTGTTCAGATCATCCCAATTCAACCCTGCCTCTGACAATGACTGAACGTCGATCCAGTTCACGCCCATCCCGGTCATAACACCCACATCGGTCCAATTCACACCCGTAACTGACATGACACTAAGATCAACCCAATTAATACCTGTCGCTGCCATCGCTCCCACATCAGCCCAATTGACACCGGCTGTTGCCATAACAGCAAGATCAGCCCAGTTCATTCCGGCGGATGACAGCGCGTTCACATCCGTCCAGTTCACACCAGCCGTTGTCAGCGCCTCGACATCCGCCCAGTTAATGCCTGATCGTGTCAGCGCGTCAATATCCGTCCAATTCACATCGGCAGCGGTCATGACGCTCAAATCCGTCCAATTCACACCGGCCGCAGACAATGCCTGAATATCATTCCAATTTATCCCTGTCGTAGACAATGTCTCTACGTTGTCCCAATTAACACCGGCGTCAGACAAGGAAACAATGTCATTCCAGTTAATTCCCGCGGTAGTAAAGGTCATCACGTTATCCCAATTCACTCCCGCTAATGTCATAGCTTCAAGGTCGGCCCAATTCACGCCGGTTGCCGCCAATGCGCTGACATCGCCCCAATTCACACCCGCGGCTGTCATCACCGAAATATCGGCCCAATTCACGCCCGTCATGGTCAGGGTCTGCAGGTCTTCCCAGTTCACACCGGCATTGGTCAGGGCATTAAGATCCGCCCAATTTGTAGCCGCTGTTGTCAGTACCGTCAAATTGTCCCAATTGACACCCGCGCGCGTCAAAGACTGAAGATCGACCCAGTTAACGCCCGCCTTTGTCAGCGTGGTTAAATCTTCCCAATTTAATCCAGTCACCGACAGATTCTCCACATCGGCCCAGTTTACGCCGGCCAATGTCATAGAACTGACATCCGTCCAATTCACGCCCGCACGCGTTAAAACGTTCACATCATCCCAATTGACACCTGACGTTGAAAGGTCTTGAACATCGGTCCAATTTACGCCTGCAGCTGTCAATGTCTCGACATCGCTCCAGTTAACGCCGCTGCGGCTCATGGTCACAATATCCTCCCAATTCACACCTCTGGAAGAAAGTGTCGCGAGATCATCCCAGTTGACACCCATACCTGACATGGCTTGAATGTCATTCCAATTAATACCTGCTTGAGAAAACGCTTCGATGTCGAACCAATTGACACCCTGCTGCGACATGGTCTGAATATCGTCCCAGTTAACGCCTCTGGACGAAAATACCTGAATATCATCCCAGTTAACACCCTTACCGGCCAGCACCTGAACATCGTCCCAATTGACTGCCGCTGTCGATAATTTCTGAAGATCGGTCCAATTGATCCCGGTAGAAGCTATTACCTCGATATCATTCCAATTAATGCCTTTAGTCGAAAGGACATTGATATCGTTCCAATTGATCCCGGACACTGATAACGCATTCAAGTCGGCCCAATTCACCCCTGCCTGCGTGAATACCTGCAGATCATTCCAGTTGACACCAGCCTGCGTCAAAGCTTCCAGATCGGTCCAGTTCACACCTTTGGCCGACATGACCGCGATATCATCCCAATTCACATTACCAGCGCTAAGTGACTGGATATCGGACCAATTAATAGAAGAAGCCGCCAGGATAGAAATATCCGTCCAATTGACACCAGAGACCGTCAATTGCTGAATATCATCCCAGTTGACGCCCTTCGAAGAAAGCGTCTGGATATCTTCCCAATTGATCCCCTTGGAGGAAATGGATCCTATATCGTCCCAATTGATCCCTGTTCCTGACAATCTTCCAATATCATCCCAGTTAACACCATTGGTAGTAAGCACGGCAAGATCGATCCAGTTCACAGGCACCGTTGTCATGACACCAAGGTCTGACCAATTGACACCAGCCGCAGCCAAAACCTGAACATCCGTCCAGTTGACACCGGAAGAACTTAGAGATTCAATGTCCAGCCAATTAACACCAGCCGCAGACAGGACCTGAACATCGTACCAATTGATCCCCGTTGCCGACATGTTCCCAATATCAGTCCAATTGATCCCGGTCCGACTTAGAACATCAACATCATCCCAGTTAACCCCTGCCGAAGCCATCGCATTCAGTCCGTCCCAATTCACTCCAGCAGCCGAAAGAGACTGGACGTCAGACCAGTTCACCCCAGCTGTGGACAAAGCTTGAACATCCGCCCAGTTGACACCTTCCCGGGACATGACATACAGATCATTCCAATTGATCCCCTGAACCGAAAGCGTTTCAATATCGCTCCAATTGATACCGGCCCCGCTCATCGAGCCGATATCGGACCAATTGATCCCTTGAGCAGAAAAAACACTAATATCGATCCAGTTAACGCCTGCCCTGCTGAACACCTGGATATCATCCCAATTAACACCTTTGGACGAAAGGACAGAAATATCTTCCCAATTCACCCCTGCTCCAGAAAGGGCACTGATATCATTCCAATTGACGCCAGCTGTGGAAAACACAAGAATGTCCGACCAGTTCACCCCTGTATCAGAAAGGACTTGGATATCATCCCAGTTAACACCTTTGGACGTCATAGACTGGAGATCATCCCAATTAAGACCCGCCTTGGACAAAGCCCCAACATCGCTCCAGTTGACACCAACAGAGCTCATTTGGGAAATATCTGCCCAATTGACGCCTGCCGCTGTCAGGGCAGTAAGATCGATCCAGTTCACACCCGCATGCGAGATCACCTGAATATCATCCCAATTAAGGCCTGCCTCAGAAAAGACCGCGACATCCGTCCAATTCACCCCTGCGGCGGACAAAGACTCCACATCCGCCCAGTTGATCCCTTTGGTCGAAAGTGACAGAAGATCATCCCAATTAACACCTTTTGACGAAAGGACTGAAATATCTTCCCAATTGATGGCCGTAGTCGTTAAACGATTGATGTCTTCCCAGTTAACATTCGCGACAGAAAGCGCCTGAAGATCATTCCAGTTGATCCCTTTCGCCGCCAAAGCTCCGACATCATCCCAGTTGATACCGGCTAAAGTCATAGCACCTATATCCGTCCAATTGATACCCCTTGAGGAGAAAGTACTGACATCATCCCAATTAATACCTGCATACGCCAAGACAGCTATATCATCCCAATTCACATTTTTTCCGGAAAGTGCTCCAACATCGAGCCAGTTGATCCCGGCTTCTGTCAAGACCTGAAGGTCGTTCCAATTCACACCTTTATTGGTCATCGCAACAATATCATCCCAATTGATGCCTGCCGCCGTCAAAGCTGTAACATCGCTCCAGTTGATGCCCGCTGCCGTGAATGTTTCAACATCATTCCAGTTCACACCGGACGTCGAAAGCACACCCATATCTGCCCAGTTCACGCCAGTCTCAGACAACACGCCTATGCCGTACCAGTTCACGCCGGCATCGCTCATCATCGCGATGTCAACCCAGTTAACGCCATCACCCGACATCTGCCCGATATCAACCCAATTGATCCCTGTCGCGCTCAGCGTTCCCACATCATCCCAATTGATGCCAGATACGCTCAAGGCATAAAGGTCGGTCCAGTTAATACCTTTGCTGGCGAGGACACCCACATCATCCCAGTTGATCCCACGGGAAGCGAGCACCTGGATGTCCTCCCAGTTGACCCCTGTCGTGGTCAATACGCCCATATCGGCCCAGTTGATCCCGCTGGACGATATCGTCTGAATATTATCCCAGTTTATGCCGCGCGACGTCAAAACATCCACGTCATCCCAGTTGATCCCCTTTTCCGACATGACCCCCACATCGATCCAGTTGATCCCGACGGTGCTTAAAGACTGGACATCATCCCAGTTCACGCCTTTGACAGACATCGCCCCAACATCAGCCCAATTGACCCCGGCCAGCGACATCTGACCGATATCGCTCCAGTTGATCCCGGTCGCCGACATGGACTGGATATCGTTCCAGTTGATCCCGTTGCTGCTCAGCGACCCGATGTCAGTCCAGTTGATCCCGGCTGCGGACAAAGCCTGCACATCATCCCAGTTCAACCCTGTCTCGGAAAGCCTGGCAATATCATTCCAGTTAATATTTGATTTAGAAAATGTCTCAACATCCACCCAGTTGACACCCGTGGTCGTCATGGATTGGATATCCTGCCAATTCATCCCGGTTGCAGCCAGAACGGCGAGATCTGCCCAGTTAACGCCTGTCTCTGATAAGACGCCGACGTCGCTCCAGTTGAGGCCTGCAGTGGTCAGGCGCTGAATGTCATCCCAGTTTACCCCTACTTCCGACATGGACTGAACATCAGACCAATTGATGGCACTTGACGTGAACAATGCGACATCGTTCCAATTGACGCCTGACGCCGTCATCGCGCCCAGATCTGTCCAGTTGACCCCTTTACTCGCCAAAGACTGAATGTCGTCCCAATTCACGCCCACTGCCGACAACGCCGCAAGATCAGACCAGTTAACGCCAGCGGCCGACAAGGCACCGACATCACTCCAGTTCACCCCTGTCCGGGTAAGAACATCCACATCATTCCAGTTAATGCCCGCCGCAGACAAGGCAACAACATCATTCCAATTGACGCCCGCCGCTGTTAATGCCTGGATATCGATCCAGTTGATGCTCGCCGTCGTCAAGGCATTAAGGTCACTCCAATTGATCCCAGCGGCCGCCAGCGCCTCAACATCTGTCCAGTTAACTCCCGCCGCGGACAACACGCCAACATCATTCCAATTCACTCCAGCGAGGGTCATCACGGAAAGATCACCCCAGTTGACGCCGCTTTTGCTAAGAACATCCACATCCGACCAATTCACCCCCGCAAGGGTCAAGGACTGAATGTCATTCCAATTCACCCCGGCCAGGGACATCGTTTCAATGTCATTCCAGTTAACGCCCGCGGCGGAGAAAACGCTCAGGTCGGTCCAGTTGATGCCAGCCTTAGTAAGGTCCTCGATGTCATACCAGTTCAATCCTCTTTCCGACATGACATTCAGATCATCCCAGTTGATGTTTGCCGTCGTCAAAGAAGCCAGGCTGTCCCAGTTGACACGGTCAGGCCAGTTTACGCCCGCGCCGGTCATCACAGCCAGGTCATACCAGTTAACACCGGCAGTGGTGAATATCTCAAGGTCATACCAGTTGATCCCGGCCTCCCCCAGAACAGCGATATCGGTCCAGTTGACGCCCTGGGTCGTCATCGTAGCGATATCGAACCAGTTGATCGCGGCATCCGACATGGTGCCCAGATCATCCCAGTTGATGCCCGTCGCGGCAAGCGCATCAATGTCCTGCCAGTTCACGCCCTTGGTCGTCATGGCGTAAAGATCATCCCAGTTGACCCCGGCCTGGCTCATGGCATTAACGTCGGTCCACTTGATGCCGGCCTCGCTGAGCGCCTGCACACCTCCCCAGTTGACCCCTGACATTTGTGTGGTAACGTTCTTGATCGCCGTAACATCTGAAATTAGAACGCCAAGATATTCCCAGTTCACCGCGGACGTTGACATGCTCGCGACATCATCCCAATTGATCGCCTTCTTGCTCATGTCACCGATATCGTCCCAGTTCACCTTGTCCAGCTGAGCCTTGAGGGCCGCGATGTTATCCCAGTTGGCATTGGTGAGGTCCCACTGCATCGCTGAAATATCAAGCGGGGAATATGTTTTAAATTCATGTGTCCCATCTTGATTGATCCTCAGGTCAACGAAATAAGAATGTTTCGTATCCTTGGGAGCCCATGTGCTGGAAGGTTTGCACAGGTACACATCGGTATCTATCGTCATTGCGATCGTGGCATCCGTACTGTAAGCGTTATTATCAACCGCATAAATGGTCGCATCGCAGGATCCACCCGCATATAAAGGCGCTCGCTGATTATCAGTTTCAAGCCAAGTGTAGATGGAAAAAGCTTTTGCCACACCGTCATAAACAGCCGAAAATTTCGGACCAGTTCCAACAAAAATATCAAACGGATCAGATACGGCCGTACCCAAACCGGATGCTGCGGCCTGCAGGGTGAACATCGTCCCGGCACGGTTAAGCTGGATATTCGTGTAATTAGCAAGGCCGCTCACGACCGTGATGGTCACTGTTCCTCCCAGCGTGGCCTGCCCGGGATTGTGCTGGATCGTTAACGTGACCACCGTAGTGTTGTCGTTAGTGACCACATTGTTATTCGCATCAAGGATCGCAACGACCGGCTGACGCTCGAAAGGAATGTTGTGGCCGATACTGGAAGGGGAAACAAGGAAGGCGATGTGTGTCGCATCGCCGTGAGAAAGCGACCCGTTGCTGCCGGAGCTTGAACTGCCGCTGCCGGTCTGCGAACCGCCCGTAAAAATATCGCTGCCGAGCGTGGCCTCACCGCCGCCATTCTGACTGCCACCGACAAACTGGGCGCAGACTGACGCCGCCCAAATAACATTTATTAATAAATAAATAATAAATGTTGCGGCGCAGTGCTTGAACGAGTGTTGGATAGTATTTTCTTTTCTGTTTATTCTCATCACCAAAGATCGAGTGGTATGGTGGATTTATGACAGCATTATCTAAGTTATCTTTTTTAACTTCAATGAATTTCTAATAATTTTTGTAAAAGATTTTAACATCAAAAAGGAGGGTGTAAACGTTTTTTTCTTCGACGGGAAAAAGGCTTAAAAAACAGTCCTGGCCAGGCGCGCGCCATAAAAGATCCCGGCCGAAGCATCGTGGCGCTGATTCAGCCCCAGGCTGTCAGGATCTTTAGCGGCAAAAGAACGTGAGGAGATTTGAAAATCAGATGCGTTTGCGGAAGAAAAATCTCCACCGCGATATCCGATCCCTGCTGTTTTATCAACACCTTTACGCGCATCTGAAGGATCAATGCCAGGCCAGTCAACATTAGTGGCATTGCCTTCGAATGAAGCCGCGGTGGAAAGTTCACCATCACCATGCGTTCCCAAAAATTGACGCCCTTCAGGACGCCCGATCGTTACGGCAGGTTCGGCAAGATTTCCGGAAAGTTCCATGTTGCCGAAATATCCGGCACCACTGGCCGCACGCGAGGTAGAGTTAACAGCAAAAATACCTGCGCGCAGGGGGCCTTTCTGCCCCTGGGCCAAACCGCCATTGCGCCCGTCGCCGGACGTCCATCCCAATGCATTCCGATTAAGGTTTGCTGTGCCATTGAGCACGGCTTCAGACCCGTTCTCATCCTGGTCCGGCGGATAGATCTCATCCGCGGCGGCAGCGTTGTAAGTGTTGGTCCCCCATGCGAATTCACCCGTAACAGGCGCCACGTCAACACCGCGCGCTGCTTTTTCAAACTCAAGTTCGGTCATGGGGCGCAATCCCGCCCAATCAGCAAAAGCCGCAACATCAGGCCACGACACGTAACTCATCGCCCGGGAAGGACGCGCTGTCGTAGCTGGGGTGGCCGGATGTGCCGCATCCCAGGCGATCGTGTTGCGGTCAACCGCACCGCTCGATGCCTTGCCTCCCTGGACAGAAGAGGTTATATCCCTGTTCAATTTCGCCGCCGGAGACAATGTGTTAAAGAACGAAACCCACTGCCCCTCTGTCAATTCGTATTTCATGAGATAAAACGCGTTGTAACCTTTCGGAAAAGAATTCGGGATGAGAAACGCATCGCCATTGGCATTCTCATTCGTTGCTCCGGTGGCCTGATAATAAAAACCACCCGACGGGACATTAGCCGTTGTGATCGCGTTCTCGCTGGAAATATACCACGGGCTGTCATCCGCGGAGCCCCTTTTAAAACGGAACGGCGTTGCTGATGACCCATCCCCGGCAAAAAATGCTCCGGTCGGGATGTAAACCATTTCAATGCCGAACACTTTGGTAATGGTGTTCGCCGCTTTAGCCGTATCATCGGAAACGCCATCCTGGGCATAGTTCCACACAAAACGGACACCTGTAGCATTAACATTGCCCGACATTAAATCTGTCCGACGGAAAAAGAACCCTTTCATATCTTGCGGAACAAAAACTTCAAACCCCTGGGTCGCAGCGAACCCCGCAGGATTAACGCCGGCCCCGCCCATGCTTGCATGATGCCATGTCTGCCCGCCATCCGTTGAATATTTCATAAAAACCCATACCGCATCATGTGAAACTGCATTGCGCCAGCCATTATCCTGCCGCAGATCGATGGTGAATGTCATGCGGTGAGTGGACGTATCTGTCGCGCTGGCATCTAAATGATTTAGCTTGAGATTGTTGGCAAAAACAGAGGTTGCAAAATTCAGTGTGATCGCCAGTAGAAGGATCGTTTTTTTTAGCATAATAGGGATTCAAAATTTACGGTTGAACGGGATATCACTGATCTTCCGCGGAGCGTGCCCCGCGACCGCCATACGTCGACGCCGCGCCGGAAGCACCAGAAGCCGCTTCAGAACGATCAGAAACTGCCAGACGCGATGAAGGATCCGCCCACGAACCGCCGCGAAATCCCGCGCCTGCTGCCGACGTCACGCCATGCGTGGGATCAGCATCCATGCCGGGCCAAGCTGCCGTATTGGCATTGCCTTCAGCACCGGCCACTGCGGTAAGGTAACCATCGCCATGAACGCCAGAAAATGGAAGCGCGGATGCATTCCCGACGGAAACAATCCATTCTTTAGCGTTGCCGGAAAGGTCGAGCACACCATAATTCCCTGCTCCGGAAGCCGTACGGTCAGAGGTCGTGGTCGAAAAGATCCCCGCGCGCAACGGCCCCTGCTGATGCTCAGGCCCCTGCCCCGCATTCCCCCCTGATAACGTAACACTATTATAGCGCGCGTTCGCACCCAACGTGGTCACAGCCTCTGTTCCGTCTTCAGAAACACCCGAAAGAGCATCCGCCGCAATGATATTCGTGTTCCCCCAGGCGTACTCACCATTAAGCGGAAGGAATGGGCCCCTCGCCGCCTTTTCGAATTCCAACTCCGTAACAGGACGCAAACCAGCCCAGTCGAGAAAAGCGCAAATGTCAGGCCACGACAAAAAAGTCATGGCGCGCTGTGGGTTAGCGCTACCGCATACCAGAGGAGATCCGGAGCAAGCAAGCGTATTACGCGCAACGACCGCATCGGAATTCTTGTGGGCTGCATCCGTCACATCCCTGTGACTTCTGGCGGCCGCTGGCAAAGCGTTGACAAATTCAACCCACTGCCCTTCGGTCAATTCGTACTTCATTAAATAGAACGCGTTATAACCCTTGGGAAATGAAACGGGAATAATAAAAGATGAGCCGGTCGCTGACTCCCCCGGATTAGCTGCTGAAACATAATAATTCCCGCCAGAAGACGCTCCGGTGACATTGACAGCAGACTCACTGGTGAGCGGCCACGGGCTGTTATCCGCAGCTCCGCGCCTGAAAGCTGCGGTGGAAAAACCATTGTCGCCAGCAAAGAACGCCCCCTTGGGGATAAGGACCATTTCAACGGCATTAACCGTAGCCGAAACATTGCTGGTCGCGGTAAAACCGCACGCATCATAGTTGACCGTGAGCATCGCGCTCATCGTTGCAACATCGGCCGCCGGATGATTTGTCGCGCGACGGAAAAAGACCCCTGTTTTATCAGAAGGCGCAAATATTTCAAGGTCCGTGTTGGATCCGCGCACCGCGCCCGACGGGTTCAACCCCGCAGCCGTCATCAAGCATAATTTCTTTTCCGCAGACGTATCGTCCTGTAAACGGACCGTAACCCAGGCCGCGTCATGATTGATCTTGTTCCGCCAGGAATTCTTCCAGGAAATATCAAAAAAGACGGCCAGCGTCTTAGCCGCTGTATCGCGTGGCCCTAGACGTACATTTGTAACAACAAGATCATTGGCCTGGGAAACCCGGGGAAGGACAAAAATCGAAATGATCAGGACTAATCCAAGGATACCTGTATTCCTGGTGTTCATACCGCTCCTTTAAACTACCCATCGCACCCTTCAGACAGGGATCAAAGAACTACCTGGAAAGATTCTGCTGACCCGAAAGTTCCATTTTATCAAGCCGGGACTGAACGCGGCTGCGTCCAACAAGTTTTGCGGCTACGATCTTTTCCTCAACCAGCTTGCGATCCTGCGCATTCGGCTTCAAATAAAGATACCACTGATAATGCTTAAGCGCTGTTTCCTGGTCGCCAATGAACTCAGCACTGACATAGGCGAGATTGTAATGCGCGTCCGCGTCATACGGCATCAGGTCAACTGCCTGGTAATACTCGACGACAGACCTCTGATACTCGCCTCTTTCAAAATATACGTTACCCATATTATAGTGGGCACGCGCCAATTCTTCCTTGAATTTCTCATCTTCAGGGTCAAGGTCGCCGCCCTTTTGCAGGATCTCGTTCGCCTTCTTCTCAACATCGGCAGGGTCGCCTGCGGGAAGGGATGTCTGGACCTTGGGGGCTTCCTTTTTCTTGGTATCCTGAACGTCTTTAAAATCAGACTCCATCTTTTTCATGCGGGCGTCGACAGTTTCCTTCTGTTGGGAAAGCAATCCCTTCAACTCTTCGATCTCTTTGGTCTGCTTGGAATTCTGATTGTCTGACCGACGGATCTCCTTGATCAGCTCTTCTCTTTCCTGGCGCATTTCTTCAACGCGTTTAACCTCGTATTCCTTTTCATTCTTGAGGCGGTCGATCTCTTTTTGAAGGGACTCAGGATCGACCTGCGCACTCTGGGTCGACGGATCAGTTGCTGCATGGCATGGGCATGCGGAAAGGAACAAAAAACCACCCGCAGCTGCAGCCACAATGACCGTCATCTTCCAAGAATATACTGGCCTCATAGAGAAGATCTCCCTAAACTTTTTAATGATCACTTATTGTATGCCTTTGACGGTTTTATAGACCCGTCCGGCGTCTTGTAATCTTCTTTTCCTGTCAGGATATGCGGCGTAATGAATATAACGATCTCTGAAGAAGATATCGAATCAGATTCACGGCTGAAAAGCTTGTCAATATAAGGCAGGTCCATCAAGACAGGAAAGCCTTTCTTGGCATGTACCTTGTCATCCTTGCGCAAACCAGCCATGATGATCGTGGTGCCATCCTCCACGACCAGCGTGGTCTCAACTTCAGTCTTGTTGACCTGGGGAATACCACCGCCCTTGGATGTGATCTTGTCAACAACGGAAGATATCTCGGGTCGCAGGCGCATGGTGATCATGCCGTCATCGTTGATGGTCGGGGTCACGTTAAGTTTCAAGCCGACATCGATGAACCGGACATCCTCGCTGGTGATCGCGTTGTCACCTGTGCCGGACACGGTTGAAATTATATACGGCACCGTATCGCCGATATGGATGCGGGATTCCTCATTGTTGATCGCCATGATCTTAGGATTGGACAACAGCTTGGTGTCACTGACCTGCTGCATCGCGCGAATATTCACCGCGAACTGATCCGCGTTAAGATTGCCAACCGCGATCTGACCGAATGTCGCCGACAAATTATCCGACGTAGACATGGCAGCTGAGTTCATATACAAGTTCTTGAACTGAACGTTCGGCGTAGGACTGCCGCTGCTGGCGATATTCCAATCAATGCCTGCATCATAATTCGGCTTAAAGATAACCTGCAGGATGCGCGCCTCGATCAGGACTTCCTTGGTAGGTTCATCCAGATGGCGGATGACCTTCTCAACCTCTTCCTTACGGCCAGGGAATACACGGACAACCAGCTGGTTCGAGCGTTCATCCGGCGTTATCGATCCGACGGACTTGGCATCAATACGAGCGCGCAATTTATCAGCGACCACATCAGCCTTCGCATATTGAAGATTGTACACAACTGTTTCCAGCGGCTGTTCAATGTCAGCCAGGATCTTTTTCATCTTCTCGATGGATTCAGGGGTGTCGATAAGCACAACAGCACCTGTATCCTCATCGATGATGATCTTGCCCACATTACTCTTAATATTGTCCAGGGCGGAAAGGACATAGCTGGGTTTTGCGTACTGCAAGCGGAACGTGGCCACAACGGTCTTATCACTGAACTGCTTGCCGAACATGGCCTCGTACTCGGCGGACGTCATGACCTGAACGATATTGTTCTGAATACTGTACGCCAGACGATTGGAAATAACGACAATATCGAGGGCATCCTTGATAGCCACATTGTCCAAAAGGACAGTGGTCCGGCCGTCAACGGTGGGGCTAATGATCACATTATACTCGCCTTTCATCGCCAGGAACTTGAGGACATCAACGATGTTCATGTCGCGGACGTCAAGCGCGATCTTGCGGTTCAAACGCTCTTCAAGCGATTCCTTGGGCTGGGTAATGATCAGCGGTTTTGGTGTTTGCGCCTCTTGCGCCATTGCCGGCCGAATGGCCGTCACGACAAAAGCAGCCAGCATGCCGGTGAACAGCGTCGCCATGATCTTCCGGGGGGAAAGGGTGTGTGTTGTCATAGCTTGATCGTTATCTCCTCGTTGGCGCAACTGAAGACCACTCTGTCAGTAAAAATGGTCTTCACTTTCACATCTTCGATTTTATCTCCCTCTTTCAAGAAATGTGTCTCGTGCTTGCCTGTATCCTCAAGCATGGCGGTGGCTGACTCCGGCACATCAAGCCAGGCGACGCCGACAAGCTTGTATTTTGACATTTTTGTCTGCAGTCCAATATCGGCGGACGACGCCGATTGATCAGCGGCTTTCTTTTCATACGGCTGAAAAATATTACGCGACGCGATCTTGTCGAGATAATACGTGATGTTCTTCATTTGAGGGACCAAGATACCGGGCGCATCTTTTGCCGCAGCCGCAGCGTCAGGCATGCTGACGTCCTGGCCCAGAAGAGAAAAACCGCTATTGATCTGATACACAAAGAATATCAAACCTGCCACGACAGCGGCAATGAGTGCGCCATTGATCTGCTGGAAAGAAACCCCGAGAAGAGGCTTTTGGACCTTGGCGGCGTTGACAGCAGAAGCTCCGGCCTTGGCCTGTTTCGTGGCCTCAATGATCTTAAGTAACTTTTCCTCTGCGGTCTCTTTCTTGGCCATCGTCGGTATTTTATACCATTTTATTATAGGAATTTAATTTTCTTATCTAGGACATTTTTATATTAACATAGCGGAAGTCACCCGCAAGTTCTTTTTAAATTTTTTCACGACTGAAATAACGGCCTCCGAAAAAAACGATCCCGCCGAAAACAAACCCCGCGGCCCGCGCTAGGGCACGCAGCCACAGGACGACCCCGGCCCATGCGCCTGACAACCACCCCCCCATGATCACCCTTCCAAAAATAACTTGAAAGATCAGGCTCGCGCCCATAAGGACAAGACCTGCCAAAGGTTGAAAAAAAATAATGGCCTGGGCCATGGCCAGCGGGATCTCCAGAATGTCCTTCCAGAAAGTATAACCATCCCCCCCCATCATGCCCGGATGATCCATGTACATTTTAACGCGCCAGGAACCATGGCGGAACTGTTCTTTCAGGTAACGCGGCAACGACTCCTGGTGATAGTGGTCAACACACGCATCCTTGAGAAAAAGGATCCTCCCACCGTTGGCGATGATCTTGTAACTGAGGTCATTGTCTTCACCGCTGGCCCGGCGGTACCTGTCGTTGAATCCGCCGACGGCCTCGAACATCCCCCGTCTGACCGCGAAATTGTAACTGCCGAAAGCCCCCGGGTACAACGGCATGAGCACGCGGTGACGGAACATGATATCCGCATGAATGACGCGCGCCAGCGCTGAAGAAGGGTTCGCGATCCCGTAACTCCCGGCCACGACCGCGACATTTTCCTTGATGAACCCGTCCATCATGGCCGCGATCCACCCCCGCTGTGGGCGGCAGTCCGAATCTGTAAAAAAAATAAAATCGCCCTTCGCCTCCCGAGCCCCGAGGTTGCGAGCGCTGGCCGGGCCCGCATTGTCCTGACGAATGTAACGCACACCAGGATAATGTTTTACGATCTCAGCCGTACGGTCCGTGGACCCGTCATCAACAATGACAAGCTCCATACCTCCAGGATGCCCTTGCCCGAGCACTGCCTCGATCAACCCCGGCAAAGTAGCCTCGGCGTTATACGCCGGAACAACGATACTGATGAAAGGTTCAGCGGCCACCCAGGCGCTCCTTGATCTTCTTTATCTCGAGCTCAAGGAGGCCAAGCGACTGCGCCATGCGGTCATTGCGGCTGTTCTGCTGGCATAAAAACACAGTTAACAGAAGGCTTAAGAACACGAACGTGCATAAAAGGACAAAGAAAATAAAATTGCTCGGCAGCTCAAAGCCACACCAGCGTGACGCCGCGAAGAGGAACTCCTTGAAGATGGAACAAAAAAGGCCCAGGGCGGCGAAAAAAAGCCAGGAAAAAGCATACTTGAACGTCAGTTTTTCTCGACGGACGAGCTCAAGGACGAACACAAAGATACTGAAAGAAAGCATGATCGCGAGGAGTTGGATCGTCATGGACGATAAACCTTTCTGTCTTTAAGCGTATGCAAGAGGATGGCGCCCGAGACCTTCACCATGTACTGGACGGAGCGCAGGGCCGAGATGGAACTGGTGCCCGAGGAACGGGCGCGCATGATGACAGGTATCTCCGTGAGCGCATGCCCAAGGCGGCGCGCGACAACTATGGCCTCGGGCTCAGGATAATCGCCGGGATAATGGTCCGCAAAAACTTCAATAAGCCGCCGGTTACAGGCCCGGAACCCTGATGTGGGGTCCGTGACAGCAAAACCCGTTAAAAAGCGGATCAAAAGGCAAAAAAATCGTATCCCCAGCCGTCGCAACGTCGATGAGCGGAACCCTTCCTTGCCGGCAAGAAAACGGCTGCCGCTGACCATATCCGCGTGTCCTGCGATCAAGGGAAGGCACAAACGTCCCACATATGAGGGGTCATGCTGACCGTCTCCGTCGACCTGGACCGCGATGTCATGATCATGCGCACAGGCATAACGATAGCCTGTCTGGACCGCGCCGCCGATGCCAAGGTTGAACGGCAGCCTGACAACCATCGCCCCGGCCGCGGCCGCACGCAAAGCTGTATCATCACTGGAGCCATCATCCACCACAAGGACATCGGCATCCATGTCCGTAAGGGTGACACATGCGGCCAGAACCTCACGTACCGTATTTTCGATCGCGCCAGATTCATTGAACGCTGGAACAATGATGAGCACCCTGGTCTTCATACACCCGGGATCTTGAAGAATTGTTTTATTTTTGTTAAAAGACTGCAGTCGATCACCTTGTCAGCGATGCGGAAGACCACGCCCCCCCACTGGGAAGGATCAATCCTGATAACGACCTCCGCTGATGGAAAGCGTTCCTTTGCGACCGCCCTGACCTGGGCTTCCTCGTCAGCCGAACATCGCGCGGCAAAGATGGCCTCGACCTGACGCGTGTCGAAATTATTCTCCCCGGCCGCCGCATACAACTGCTCCAGGGCTGATAAGAAAAGCTCCCTGTTCATCAACTTCTTCATCACAAAAAGGACAACGACGGCGAACACAAGCTGAAAAAGAACGATCTTCAGAAGAATATTCCCGTTCATAAAGAATTGCGCCAGTCCGCCCATGCCTCAGAGCCTCCCTTCTGACCTTAAGAGAAGATACTTTGCTGCCAGAGAGACCGCCTGGTCTTTCTGTTCCGGGGTAAAAAGCTCGTTTGGATGGACGCCGTCAAAAGGGAACGGCCTGCCGTCAGGAAAGTGCCCCCGGGCATTGACCATGGCCATCGTTGATCCGTCAGAAAGGTCATAAAGGCTTTTCAAAAGGACCTGCCCCGCCGTGGCTTCGCCAAACACCAGCGCGCGTTTGCGGTCCTGAAGAACACCAGAAAAAAGTTCGGCCGCGCTCCCCGTGGACTTGTCCACAAGGACCACCATCGGCCAGTCAATGTGATATCCGGGCGGCAAGACCGGGATATCAAGGTCGGCCCTGGGACGTGTCCGTCCTTCGAAATACACCAAAGGTTCACCGTTAGGCAGAAAGAACGCCGCAATGGCGCGCGCCGCCAATGGCGGACCGCCGGGATTTCCCCTCAGATCAAGGATCAGCCCCCGCGGCCTTTGCGCCACAAAGCTTCCGACAAGGCGGGAAAAATCCTCAGGCGTCCCCTGGTTGAATTTCTGCACCTGCAGGCAATAAATATCGGGCACCCCTGTTGGCTTGATGAACACGGTCTGCTTGAAATATTCACGGCTGACCGCCTCGATAAAGCACGCAGCGTGCGTCATGGCAGAAATGTAATCAACCTTGACCCTAGCGCCTTCCAGAGGGTTGAGCTTGTCCTTGACCTTAACTTCTTCAAGACCAACGACATTCACCCCATCGAGCCGCACAATGAGGTCCTGTTCACGCAAGCCCTTTGCATAGGCATCCGACCGTGGCTCGATGAAGTCCACAAGATATCCCTTGTCCACTGCATGGCCCTCGATCCCGAGGTCGACTTTCTTGCCGTAAACCTCCTTGACGAACTGCTGCGCCGGCTTGGGCGGAAGGAAGCGCGTGAAAATATCATCCGGCTGCTTCAGCGCGTCGACGAGATACGCCGCACTGCGCCAACGGACATAGTCACCGCTTTTTCCTTCAAGAAGGATGCTCGGATAGATCTTTTCATCAAAGATCTTGATAAAACGTTCAAGGTCCGAGCGGCGGACATCAAAATAATAGTTATCTTTCATCAACTGATAAACTTCTTCGAAATAAGCAAGATAGGTGTCACGTGAACTGGTGGGGGCCTTCGAAGGAACGGAAGAGGGCTTGGCCGCGGCATCCGCCGCGAATACACGCGTTGCGGCACAGCTGAGAATGGCCATACCAAAGAAAAATGACGCGCAGGCATAAACAAAACGATCAGGACGCACAGCACCTCCATGGAAGAAGGTTATATTACCATCAATGAACAAAAAAGGTATCAAAATACGCCGCAAACCCAAACGCGGGCCAAAGCTTCCTTGAACGCAGGCACATCAAGGGCCACATTGGTCACAAAATCCTCGTGGGCGCGTCCTTGCCGGTAATCGGGCATTTTGGGCGGCATGCAAAGGTAACGGGGAACAAGCGAAAGATCCATGCCATGCAAAAGCGTGCCGTGATGAAGGATATAGCGGTGTCCGCGCCGCTGGGCGTTGCCGGAAA
Source organism: Candidatus Omnitrophota bacterium (assembly GCA_903861305.1). Taxonomy (GTDB): domain Bacteria; phylum Omnitrophota; class Gorgyraeia; order Zapsychrales; family Fredricksoniimonadaceae; genus Fredricksoniimonas. The sequence goes on from CAIOTT010000007.1 coordinate 18,238, forward strand.
ATTTCTTTTCATTAGCAGAGAGGACAAGGTCGCACAATGGCCTCAATTCAGCCGCAACACCGCAGGCACCGAGGGCCGCGATCACCCTGGAAAGGATATACTGATAGGAACGCGTGATCGAGGCGATCTCGGGATGGCGCGCCTTGGAAAGGATCAATGAGAAGTTCAGGCATCCCGGCCCCTGAACAACGGTCCCGCCCCCGGAAGAACGGCGCAGGACGGGAACTCGGTCCTGCCGGCAGGCCGCCGCGTTCACTTCAAGCTCCTCGCGGCAAGTGCGGCCAAGGACAATAAAAACCGAAGGCGCCTGCCAAAACCGGAGGACCTCTCCGCTTTCCGCAGTATCAGCCCGGCGCAGGATCTCATCGTCGTATTCCAGATTCCGGAACGGGTCCGGAAAAGAAATATCTTCAACCTTCATGCTTTCGGAGCGAAGAAATTGACGTTCATCTCCCGCGCGGCTTTGGTCTCGTCAGGACGGGAAATGGGCATCGTGAGCGGCAGGTGATGAAAAGATCCGGGATCTGTTTTTGTGAGCGCATCGGCCCTAATCATTGCCTCCACGAAAACATCCATTGTCTCCTTGCTTTCCGTCTCGGTCGGCTCGATCATAATGGCTTCCTTGACCGTGAGCGGAAAATAAACTGTCGGCGGGTGGATGCGCTGATCAATAAGGAATTTCGCGATATCAATGGCATGAACGCCCCGCTCCGTCTGCCGTGACGCGGAAAAAAGGCATTCATGCATGCAGATGCGGTCGAAGGCGGCCTGGTAATGGCCCTTAAGCCGGGACAAGATATAATTCGCGTTCAAGACCGCGTGATCACTCGTCTGCTTCAACCCGTCAGCGCCCAAAAGAAGCATGTAGGCGTAGGCGCGCAGGATGATGGCGAAATTCCCGTAGAATGAAGCAATATAACCGATCGAATCAGGCTGGTCATAATCCAGGGCAAAAGAGCCGTCCTGGCGTTTGATCACGCGCGATATGGGCAGGAATTTTTCAAGCTTGGCCCCGACACCAACTGGTCCGGAACCGGGCCCGCCGCCGCCGTGCGGCGTCCCAAACGTCTTGTGCAGATTAAGATGCACCACGTCAAAACCGATATCTCCCGGACGACAACGGCCCATCGTGGCGTTGAGATTCGCCCCGTCGTAATACATGATCCCGTCGACCGCGTGGATCAGCGCGGCGATCTCGCTGATACTGGAATTGAAAACACCATGGGTATCAGGGCTCGTCATCATGAGCCCCGCGACCTCATCCGTTAAAACAGCTTTCAGCTTATCGATATCCATCCCGCCCTTCTTGTCGGAAGGGACCGAAATGATCTCATACCCTGCCACCGCCGCACTTGCCGGATTGGTCCCATGCGCCGAGTCGGGGATGATCACATACTTTTTCTTGTTCCCCCTGGCTTTGTGGTACGCGGCCATGAGCATGATGCCCGTAAGCTCGCCGTGCGCCCCGGCAAGCGGCTGCATGGTGAACGCTTTCATGCCCGTGATCTCGGCCAGCCATTTCTCACAATCAAAAAGGACTTCCAGGGCTCCCTGGACATACCTCTCCCCGCCTTTAAGCTGCGGCAGCAAGGGATGAAGGTCCGCAAAGCCCGGCATGGCTGCCGCTTTCTCGGTGAATTTCGCGTTGTATTTCATCGTGCAGGAACCCAGGGGATAAAAGTTCGCGTCAACCGAAAAATTCTTCTGGGACAACTGCGTAAAATGACGGACCACGTCAAGCTCGGAGACCTCGGGCAACTCCGCCGGGACCTTGCGCAAATATTTATCAGCGAGCGTTGCTTTCAAAGGGACGTCCGACGCCGGCAATTTGAACCCCTGACGGCCACTGGAACTCTTTTCAAAAATAAGTTTCACGCAAGCACCTCCGCCATGGCTTTCGCGTAAGCAACGATCTCGCCCCGGGTGCGCTTTTCCGTCACCGCGACCAGCAAATAATCATCCATGCCCGTATAATAACGCCCCAGGGGAAAACCGGCCGCAAAGCCGCGCGGGATCATGGCCTCAACAACATCAGCGGCGTTCTTCGGCAAGCTGACCGTGAATTCATTGAAACTGGGTGAAGACCTCTTCACCTCGACCCCCTTGATCTTGCCCAATTCCTGACGGGCAAACTCAGCCTTGTCAAGATTGAGCTGGGCCAGTTGACGCAATCCCTGCTTCCCCAGGAGCGACATGAAAACAGACGCCTGGGTGGCGCACAACGCCACATTGGTGCAAATATTGGATGTCGCTTTTTCACGGCGGATATGCTGTTCGCGCGCCTGGAGGGTGTTCACAAAGCAACGGCGTCCCTGGGCATCAACGGTCTCGCCCACAATACGCCCCGGCATCTGGCGGATATATTTCTTGCGCGCCGCCATGAACCCGAGGTAAGGCCCTCCAAAATTGAGCGGCAAACCCAGCGATTGCCCCTCGCCTGTAACAATATCAATGCCCATTTCCGCCGGTGTCTTAAGAAGGCCCAGGGCGACCGGATAAACGCTCGCGATGCTGAGCGCACCCGCCGCACGGGCCAGTTCGGCAATGTCCGCGTGGTCATCCACCGTGCCAAAGAAATTCGGATTTTGGATGATGACCGCGGCCGTATCTTTATCAAGCAGCTTCGCGATCGCCGCGCGGTCGGATTGGCCATGCACCACGGGAGTTTCGACAAATTCAAAATGCAGATTATGGGTGTAAGATCTGATGAGCTTTCGATAAATGGGATTGACCCCGCCATCCATGACCACTTTCCTCCGGCCCGTGATACGGATGGCCATCATCATGGCTTCATAAAGCGCTGTCCCGCCGTCGTAAAGTGACGCATTGGCCACATCCATGCCCGTGAGCGTGCAAATGCCGCTTTGGTACTCAAAAAGGGCTTGAAGGGTCCCTTGCGCGCATTCGGGCTGGTATGGCGTATACGCCGTGTAGAACTCGCCGCGCGCGATGATCGCGGGACACGCCGCCGGGACATAATGATCATAATATCCGCCGCCGATGAACGGCACGAGTGCCCCCGTGTTCTTTGACGCCAGGAGCCGCAACCGCTCCATGACCTCGAACTCGGACAGTCCGCCGGGAAGATCGAACGATCGCGGCGCGTGCGCCGGCTTGATATCCGCGAAAAGAGCATCAATGCTCTTGACGCCAATAACGTCAAGCATCGCACGGACATCGTGTTCTGTGTTGGCAATATAAGGGTTCAAAGGAAGGTCCTGGTCGTTCAAAGGCCGGAATAAAAAACTTACTCGTCGCTGTCTGGATCTCCACCGCGGCCAAGGCTCTCCAGGTAACTTTCGTATTCAGCCCCCGTCATGAGATTGGAAGCCTCATCCATGTCGGAAACCTCGATCTTGGCGATCCATCCCTTGTCGTAGCAGGAACGGTTAATGAGCCCCGGATCCTCAGAAAGCTCTTCATTGACCTCCGTGATCCGCCCGGACATGGGAGAGAAGATGTCGCTCGCGGATTTCACGGATTCAAGGGCCGTGAACTGTTCGAACTGTTCGACCTCAGCGTCCACCTTGGGGAGCTCGACGAACGTGATATCCCCGAGGGCGCTCTGGGCGTATTCCGTGATGCCCACGATCCCGACGCCGTCCTCAATACTGATCCACTCATGCTCTTTCGTATAAAGGTAATGCTGCACGATCTCCATACATTCTCCGTCTTTACGCTTAAGCCTTAAGCGTGCCGTCTTTATAGAATGGCCTGGCCACCACTTGCGCCGCCAGTTTTAATTTTTCATCCCCAAATATAATCTCTTTAGGACTATCCGTAAACTCTTTTTTTATAAATCCAATGCCAATGCCGACCCCCAGGGCCGGAGAAAATGTGCCGCTGACCACATCGCCGACAGGCGCGCCATCCAAAGAAAATATCCGGTGCCCCTGGCGCGGCGCCCTGCGATTTTGGGAGATAAAATGAACGATCCGCCGCCCGCTTCCCTCGCCGGAAGATTTCGCAAGCGAAGCCTTGCCGATAAATTCCTTGTTCAGGTCAACGAAACGCTTGAGGCCCGCCTCGACAGGAGAAATATCCTCGGAAAGTTCGTGCCCGTACAACGGATAAGAAACTTCGATACGCAGGACATCCCTGACACCCAGGCCGGTAGGGCGAACGCGCCTATCAGCGATTATCGCACTCCATATCCTTTCCGCCTTATCCCAGGGATAATAGATCTCATAGCCCAGTTCACCCGTATAACCCGTGCGGCTGACGATCACATCCTCGCCAAGGACGGGAAAAACGCCGAACGTGTAATGTTCGAGCCGTTCGACGCCGGGAACGATGGCTTTCATGACATCACGCGCCAGAGGTCCCTGCACGTCGATCTTGGCTGTGGCCGCGGAGATATCCGTGAATTTTGATCTGGAGGTCAAATGCGCCCTGAAATGAGCGGCGTCCTTGCCGATATTCGACGCGTTGACAACGACCATCCACTTCTCGGGGGCCAGGCGGTAAACGATAAGGTCGTCGATGGTCCCGCCCTGCGGGTTCAACGCCATGCCGTAACGGCATGTCCCTACCGGCTGCGCGGCGATCGACTGGGTCACAATGCCGTCGAGCCCTGATGCCTGGGCGTCACCCTCGATGAGGAATTCCCCCATGTGAGAGCAGTCAAACACAGAGCACCCTTTACGGTTGGCGTCATGCTCTTTAAGTATCCCTTCAGGATACTGCAGGGGCATTTCCCATCCGCCGAAAGGGACCATCTTTGCGCCCAGCTTCAGATGAACATCGTATAACGGCGTGCGGAACAAAGGACTTTGGGACATTTAGGACTCCATCATCATGTCAATGCGCGTCACCTTCCCCCCACGCACATCTTCGGCGAAAGGAGACGGCACGACGCTGCCTGATATTTCTTTGGTTTTCTGTCCGGCATAATGCAGGACGATGCGCCTGATAACGGTATGGCGCGGACCAAATGTATCCTTGCGCTTTGGATCATGATAAACGATCAGGGTGCGCCCCATAAAGTTAAAAGCGCAGGTCCCGGCAGGCAGATGGACCTGGCGACGCTCGCCCGCGATGGTATAAAATACAGCATCGGCTTCCTGTGTCGAAAATAAAGAACCCTTAAGCACCGGCTTGAAAGAAAGTTCAAGCTCTCCATTCACATTGACGCTGAAAGGCGCGACGCCCGCCGCCATGACCATCCATATATGGACAAATTCTGCCGTGCTGCCTGACAACCGGGCGACAAAACCCTGCCCGTGCAGCGTTTTATCCGGATGCGCGCTCGCCACAATGAATGAAGAATTCTCGAGTATGCTGCGGCCGTACGTCAACGGGTCCATGAACGCGACACAGCACGTGGCAAGGTCCTGATAAAATTCTTCGTGCAGCCCCCGACGCAAGAGCTCCAGCAGGTATTTATACTCCATGTGCAGCCAGATAGACTCGTTCTCAAGCCAGCCGCGCGGGAAAATGCGTGCGCGCCCGATCTCCTCGGTCTCGCCAACGATCGGTGCATTGACCTTGTACATGCCCAGGGCCTTGTCAAAGAGTTGGCTCCGGCGGACCTTCGCATGAAGCGCTTTAACAGCCGCCCGGTCAGGCTCACAGCGCAACGCGTGGACAAACCCCTCCAGGAACAGCGGAAGATCATGCCTTTCAAAGGCCAGAGGGCGCACATGAGGCCCTTCTTTGGCCGGCGCGACACCGTCAACAAACTCATGCCGGGTCACCTTGTGATAAAAATACGTCGGAAAAAGACCGTCCGGCCGCCTGGCCCGCTCAAGCCCCCTGTCGACCTTGTCAACCACCGCCTGCAGGAAAGAACGGATAACAGCGAAGCTCATTTCCATCTCGACACCGGATATCCCCACGCGGACTTTCTCACGGTAATCTTCTTTCACCGTATTCGCCTTGTTCCAATGATCGATATCGTTCGCCTTCTCTTCAAGGATGACCTTGAGCTCGCCGACAAAAAGCGCCAGCTCCTCAAACACCGCGATGTTCTCGCCATTGCCTTTACCGATCTTGTCAACGGCCTCCAGTGCAAAAAGAGCGAACCTCTTCAACTCCAGCGTTTCACAGATCGACGATCCCAGGAGACCGGGAAGACCGTTGAGCGAATCATACCAGCTGGGTTTGTTGGCCTCCATGTCGATCCCGATGCCGCTCGGGTCAAGGGTCGCCGCCTTGTTGACGATCAAACACAATAGTTTTACGAGGAGATTCGTGCGATAGATCTCGCCCTGGCCGTGACGCACGCGCAGCGAACGCAAGCCGTGGCCCTTGTCCTCTTTCCCCTCGTGCAGGGAATGGTACTGGCGCACGCCCAGGGGCGTGAGGACGTAACGCTTGTCGCGCGGCTGCACATGGACCGCGTTATGGTAAAACGTAAATTCCCGGTTCTCGATCAAAAGGGAACGCAGGTTCTCAGGATAAAGAGAAAGGTAACTTTCAACAAGATCAAGATTGTAGGCCCAATGGTCGATCCAGAAACCCTCCCCATGCTGGGCCGTCTCGAATTTCTGACAAAGGCCAAGGACAGCACCGAGAAAGTCCTGGGGTTTACCCTTAAGCTGGATACCGCTATCGGCGATAAAGTTGAAAAGATCTCCCGGCATGAACCCTTTTTTGAGGAACTCCTTGAGCGCCGACGTAGCCCCGGACCTGACATGCGCCCTGATCAGGGCGTCAAGTTTATCCGAGTCTTCAGCGGCAAAGGACATCCCGCAAACAACAAGCGGATTGTACCCGTCAGCCTGGGTAAGGGAAAAGAAATTGACGACCGCGCTCTGTTTGAGATCAGAGTTGAACCAGACATCGTTGCGCCGGTTCTGGTTCACATCCCGGTAATTGCCATTCCCCTGCGAAAGGAACGTCGGGGATAATTTGAAGGCATTGTAATCGCGCTCCAGATCACCGTGTTTGCGGCTGTAAACATTAAATACCGCCGGACCCGCGCTGGTCTTCAGGCTAAGCGGAAGGCCGCCCCGCAGGACATTGTCCAGAAAGGTCTGGCCGGCATAAGCATTAAAGGCATCCGAGGACGTATGCGTGAAGGCAAGCGACTTGACGCCCTCGATGATGGCGCGGTTCCTGGCGCTCTTTTGCGCCATGAACCCCCTGCCGGTGGCTTTCCTGACATACCCGTTAAGCTCTCCGATGCTGCGCGCGAACCCCGTAATGCTGACGATCTCTTTTGCCCCCGAAGGTTTGAGCGTGAATTTCACAAAACTCATGGCAGAGGGAGTGCGATTGTCGGTCTGTTGATCCTGCGCGGGCCTTATTGACTTTTGCGCCAGGAACAATTCAGGGACCAGAAGGTCGGTCGCCTCGCCGAAGACCGCCCCCGCCTCAACGACAGGGTCCAGCAACGCGCCCGGCGCGGCCTTCGTATCAAAAGCAAAATAAAAATTCCCTTCCTTGATGTACTCCACCTGCGGGATATCAGAAGCCTCAACATTGAGTTGAAAATACGGCGCCTTCTTGTCAAGGTTGCGCACCTTGTACCAGGCCTCAATGGTGCGGCACATGTTCTTCATGATCCAGTCGTTCTGGCCATAGGGCATAATGACCGGAAGCCCGTCGACCATCTCTACAGCAACAGCCTTTGATGCAATATTCTTCACGGTCACGGTACGGGCAAGCCCGGCCAAAGGCTCCTCGGGAACGGTGAAATAATTCACCGTGACCGAAAGGCCAAGGGTCTCATTGACCTCGTGGATGGTGAGATCATGCGATGTGATCTCCATATGCTGACGCACGCGGAAGGGAGACACCCCGCAGCTGCGAAAAGGCTCATAAAATTTCTGGATGCTGCCTCGTTTAACCTTCAGGAATGTCCGGAAGCCGTGTGTGCTCGTCAACCGGTAAGACTTGTTGGCCGGCTGGAATTCCATGATGGCCTTGTCTTTGGACTCAATGCCGAAAGAGGCGATGCCCTGGCCGCGATTGGTATAGAAAACCCACATCGGGATCCCCCATTCCCCTGCGATGCCCGGAAAAAAATTGGCGAACGCTCTTTTCTGGTTATAATCTTCGACGATAAAAGACCCGTCGGCACGCAAATGATAAGGTGAAGATTTTTTCATGGCACCCCTTATTTTTGTTTGCTCCTGACAATGCCCCGTAAGATCAAAAGGGCTTTTTCTTTTCCCTAAAAAGATTGTAATAACCTGAAAGTTTCAGCCAAAGCTGAAAGTCCCCATCAGTATCCTTGATGCGGATGCGCTTGAGCTCGTAAATATCTGTACCGGTCCTGTCATAACCGCGGTTGGTCGCGAAACCGGCCTTATAACCGAGCTGACGCACAAGCCGTTTGATATCATCGCTGAAACCGCCCACCGGATAAGCGATATATTCCACCGGATGGCCGAGACGGCCCTCCAATCGATGCTTGCTTTCCGTGAGCTCCCGGACGAGTTCGTCATGCCCGAGGCTGGGCAGATACGCCCCTGTCAAAGCATGGCTCTGGATCGCAATGCCGTCGGAATCCATCTTCTTCACATCGTCCCACGTGAGATACCCGGGGTTCCCCAAATGCCCGACCTCGACAAAGACCGTGGCCGGGAACCCGTATTTCTTCAGGATAGGGTAAGCTGCCGTATAATTGTTCTTATAGCCATCATCAAAGACAATGGCCACTTCCTTCGGCGCTGGACGATGACCGGACCTGATCTCCGCCACAAGCTGGTCGATGGTCAATGGTTTATACCCATGCGCGCGCAAATATCGCATCTGTTGTTCAAAATGCCCGGCCTGAACATTATTAAGAGGCTCATACCAGGAGACGGCGACCGAATGGTACGCCATAACAGGGACATAATATTGTGAGGGCAGCCAAAACGCTAACGCAGCAAGTCCAATGACAAGAACCGAACAGCCCGTCAAGAAAGAAAGCCTCCCTTCCTTGACGGAACCCGTCATATGGCTCCAAGTCTTTCCCTGACAAGATCGCTGAGAAGTTTGCCATCCGCGCGCCCCCCGACCTTTTCACGGACAACTTTCATGACCTGCCCCATATCCTTCATGGACGCCGCGCCCGTTGCCGTGACAGCCGCATCGATGATCGCCTTGATCTCATCCGCAGCCATTTCAGCCGGAAGATACACTTTCATGATCTCAAGTTCCGCCTGTTCTTTGGACGCGAGCTCAGGCCTTCCACCTTTCTCAAACTGCTCGATGGAGTCCTGCCGCTGCTTGATCTGTTTCTTTATCACAGCGATAACTTCATCATCCGCAACCTGTTCCAGCCTCTTATCCACCTTGACCTGCTTGATCATGGCGCGCAAATAGCTCAATGCTCCGGACTTTTCCGCAACTTTGTCTTTCATGGCCTGGATATAATCTTTATTGATACGTTCTTCGAGCGTCATGGGCCTCTCCTGCGGTATTCTTATACGTCATTTATACTAACGACTTTATTACGCGACCTTAACCCCTTGATGATCTCTATGTGTGATGAACGAACGTCAAAATGGGTTGCCAGGAATGCGACGAGCGCCGCGTTAGCCCTGCCATCCAATGCCGGCGCGGTCAAATGAACTTTTACCCTGCCGGATTCTTCCTTGAACGAATTTTTCTTGGCACCCGGGATGACTTTTATATCCAAGATCATAGGATCAACCAGCCAAAACAAAAAACCGAAGCCGGATGTTCAGGGCTTCGGTTTTGTTTCACCAGAAGCGGAAAAACTTATTTGAACTCGACTTTAATATCCACCTGCGCGCCCTGGCGCTTCAAAGACTGGTCTTTGCCGTCTTTCAACATGAACCCGTTGTTGCCGTAAAGCATTTCCATACGGTCATGCTGTTTCTGCGCCGCTTCCTTGATAGCAATGGCCTGCTCCCGGAGCGCATGCATGTTCTTTTTTACGAGACGAATATGATCCTTAAAGCGCATGATCTTGGCCTTACCCTCAGCGGAATCTGAAATGTCCGGCTGGAAGAAGGCTAACTCCTTGCGAGCCGCCTGAAGGTCAACATCAAGTTGTTTGTTCTTCTTGCGAAAAGCGGCCATCATGGCCTCGAAAGCCTCGCCTTTGGCCTCCGCCTGGACCTTGTATTTCTCAAGGGATTTAATGCCCTGCTTGAGCTGATCGTTCAACCCCTGGACCGATGAAAGCTCCCCGCGGGTTGTCGTCAACTCTGCGTTAGCGGCCTGAAGTTCAGCTGTAAGGTCAATGACTTTCTTGTTCGCTTCGTCGAGAGCGATCTTCGTCGTCCTGTACTCCTGGACATAATAACGAAGATTCTTGGATTGGGTCTCGGCTGCTTTTTCAACAAGCGTTACGGTGCGTTCAAGGGTCTGAAAACTCAAGAACCATATCACCAGCGAATAAACGGCCAGAACAGCCACAATGATCAAAAGGATGATCTTTAATTTCTTATTCTTTTTTGGCTCTGCCATACCCCCACGCTTGCCCTTCCCTTTGTTTCAACACTTGCTTTTTAATGAAATCCGCCTTAAATTTCGTTTAGTATACATTTGACGACGGAAAAAAACAAGCAAAATCCTCATGCGCGGATTTTTGGGGGATATTAAAGAAAATCGCGTTATTTTTTCTTGAAAAGATCAAAAATAGCGTTCACAGCCTGTGAGGCATCGGGCGAACCAAGTATTTGCTGCAATTGTTCCCCTCCCTGGGCCACGATCATCTTCTTTGCCAAATATTCGATGTCGGGAATGACCTTGGGTTTTGCCACAGGCCCCTTCACATTCAAAGGGATGTAAATACGCCCTTCTTCATCCTTAAGCCCGGCGAGCGCCTTAACGCGCAGCGCCAGGCGGCCGGAAAGGTCAGGCGTGAGACGGACATCCACCTTAATATCAAATCCGCTGACAAAGTCAAATGCTCCCTGGGCATGCACCGCAAGATCCTGTGTCGTCGCATCCGCAGCGTCAAGTTGAAAACCACCTTTGACGAGATGGCCCTGGGCATGAACCGTCTGAAAATGCGTGCTTCCCTGGCGGATATCATCCTGTGTCGCCTGGGAAAGATCCGGCATGATACTGTCAAGAAGACCGGGCAGCATGGGAATTTTTCCCAGACTGGCAGACAAGAAATTCATGTTCTCAATGACGGCATCCTTGATGTCCGCCTTTGTCTCTCCACTGAGAGAAGAAACTATGGCCTCAGGCGTCGTACCCGAGAATCTCACATTCCCGTCACCCGACAATATTCCCTTGGCTCCGAGCGGCGAGCTGAAGGCAACCGCTATCTTGTTAATATTGACGCCTTCCGTACTGACAGATCCCGTGACAACTGGCAAAGAAAGATAATCCACGATCAGCGCATTGCCCCGGATCACCCCGTCCGCAACAGTGGCCGTCAAGGTCTTGATACTGACCTGTTTTTCACTGATATCCGCGTTCAGGGTGATGTTCTCGGCAGGCACAGGGACCAGGCCGACCAACAATAGCCCTTTTTCAAGCGATGCCTGGGCCTTAAGGGTCGCCAAACCCTTCGCACCCGCTTCAGCTTCGGGAACATCGATCTTAAACAAGCCCGCCGTCTTTTTCAGCGCTAATGGCTTGAGCATGGGCAACTGGTCTTCCAGCTTTGCGGCATCTATCAGGGCAAGGTCCACACCGATGTTCAGGTCCTTGATACGGACCGCCTGCTTCAACAGATCAGGGTCAACACGCGCGTCGAGCGTCACATTCTGCTGCGCTGAAAAAAGCGAGGCCTTCAACGAAACCTGGAACGGGCTTACCAGAGAAAGATCGCTGACATGGACATCGATCCGCGCCAGTGTTAGCGCCAGCGCGGGCGTGCTTCCCTGGTCTATATATGTAAAACTTCCATTCACGATCTTGATATCATTCACAAGCAGCGCTGGAATTGCAGCCGCCTGATTATCCGGACCCTTGGCCGGGACCTGAGCGCCCATGGTCTGAACGTTGATCGTACCGTCCTTGGCGCGGATCATAACGATACGGGGGGAATCGATCACGATCCCGGTCATCTGCACCTTGCGTTCGAAGAACAGTGCCCCCGGATTCACACCGATCTCAATACGGCTGACGGCAAAGAAGGGCTTATCCGAGAACCTGGGGTCATCCGCCAATGAAATATCCTTCACCTCGAGCCGGATGCCATTGGCCAGAGAGACGCCAAGCTCTGCCCCTCCCACCTTAAGATCCCTGCCAACGGCCTTCGACACCTGCTGGGTGATCTGTGGAAGATAGCTGTTCACGTTGAATGTCTTCAGGAACACAAGCACTCCGGCCGTAACAAGGATGACCAGGGCTGCAAAAACAACAAGAATGACCTTTAAAGCTTTCATCGTTCAATCCCTTCCTCTATTCATGCGATCCTTCATGCGCTCCATCTGGTCGCGCAACTTCTCCTGCTGGTCCTCAACGCGATCGCGGTTCTTTTCATTCTGATCATGCAATTGCTGCTGCGACTCACGGGGAGATCCCTGCGGGGGATCATCTTTTTCTTTATACGTTGTCCCCATAAAGAAACTGAACGCACTGGTAAAAGAGTGGGTGTTCAGCACCCTCGCGAGTCCCGCGGACACCACGAGCGTGACTAGAAAGATAGCTATCCATCGTCCCATAGCAACTCCTGCTATCACAAACCATGCTGTTAGGTTGCGTTAAAGATCCTAATTGGAGGAGGACGTGTTCGAGTTCAACACACGGTCGATCTTTTTCAAGTATTTATCGGTATCCTTATACCCCTGGATCAGGCCATTTACCTGTTCAAAATCCTGGCGCGCGTCTTGATACATTTTTTTCTTGTAGAACCCGATCGCTTCAAGATAAAGCTGCTCGGTCCCGGCCTCAAACTCCTTGCGGATAGCGACGCGTTGCGCATCCAGCAGACGCCTTTCTTCGCTCGCGGCCTGCTTGAGAAGCGCCGTTGTCGGATCTTCCGCGGCAACAGAAGGCTGTGACGCTCCCTCGACGGCCACGCCGTCATACGCCACATTTTTCAATATCTGTTTGACGTCCTGCTGATTGCGGCGAATGAGTTCCGCCTGGTCCATCCCTTTTCCCACAGCCGGATTCAGGTAGGATTGGCGTTTTTTCTCTTCGGCCTGCTCGATCTCAAGGAGCTGTTTCGCCACTTGCGCGCGGCGTTCACGTTCCTTCTTGTCCACAGCGTCAGCACGGGCCATACGGCGCTCCACTTTGCTGGGGGACGTCCTGATCTTTTCTTTGGAAGCCGATTCCGCGCTTGCGTCCGTAACCTCAAGTTTCGTTTCCTTCGTCACACGGACCGCCTGGGCCTGCTGCTGCTGCGCCGTGCTTTCCAGGACTTTGGCATCCTTGCTCGAAGGTTCCTTGGAAGGGCCGTCCTGCTGCGTGAATTTTACCCTTTCCTGATGGTCCTGCGCAACGGCCGCAGACGTTCCCTGTTCCTTCTTGGAAAGCATCTCTTGACGCTGTTGCGTATTCTTCCTTTCGATCTCCCTCAATTCCTGCTGACGGCGGATGTCGAGGTCTCGCTGCGCCGCGATCAGTTCCTGTGTCTTGTGCTTTTCCCGTTCCTGTGCGCGACGGTCCCTTTCCTCGACTAATTTCGCCTGGGCCCGGCGCTCTTCCAGAAGCCTGTCTTCCTGGGCCTGGCGCTCGGCTTCAGCCGCTTGTTTCTCCTTTTCCATGGCGCGATCGATCAGGTCAAGGTACTTGTTGGCCTGACGCTTGTCTTTCTCGGTCCCGACCTGAAAAAGCTCTTCATATTTTATGCGCGCCTCACGGTACCGCTTCGCCTTGTAAAGAGCAGAACCTTCTTCCGCCACCTCAACAGCGCGTTTGATGTCCGTCGAAGGCGGCACAGCGGCTGCCGCAGCCCCCGTAAGATCAGCCGGCTTGTGATCCAACCCCCTGACTTGAGCTTTTTCACGAAGATGCCGGGCTTCATAATCATGCTGGGACAAGATACGGTCTATGCGCGTGACATACTTCATGGCAACCCTGTTCGTAGGATCGGCCCGGGCCGCATCCATGAACTTTACGCGCGCTTCAGCAAAATTCTCCGCCGAATACAATTGCTGGCCATCCCGGATCAGCACATCAGATTTCTGCCGCGCCGAAATAAAATCCTCGCCAGGTTTCACGCTCTTGGGCGCCATCCGCTTCTTGGCCGCGCTATCGCGCTGAGAGGCGATCTCTTCCCAACGCGCCTCAAACTGTTCACGGCGCTGGACCATGCGGTTCTTGGAAACCTGTATCTCCTTGAGGATCGACTCAAGGTCATTGAATTTAACCTCAACCGCCACATAATCTTTCTTCTGTGAAAGCTCCAGTATACTGAGGTTGAGCGCTGTCGCCTTTTCCGCAAGCCCTTTGATCAAGCCCCGGTCACCCGCCTCTTCAGCGTTGAGCTTTTCTTCATCCTGCGAACGGTCCAGGCGGGCCATAAGAATGACCGTATCCTTGTATCCGGGACTGATCTTTCCGATATCCGTCAAACGTTCACGGGCCACAGGATAATCCCTGGTGCGCAGCGCGCTGAGCGCCTGCCGGTACAATATCTCGGCCTTCAACTGGGCTTCTCGCTGTTCGTCCTTCAGACGTTCAAGATCGGCCCGTTCCTTCTTGCGCCGGTCATCACGTTCCTGGGAGATCTCAGACTTACGCGCCTCAACCTCTTCCTGTGCCTTGGCCCCGGCTTTTTCTTTCAACGCGTTCTTTTCCGCTGCCATGGCTTTAGCCTGGCGGCGCGCCTGCTCTTCTTCTTTACGCTTGGCCCGAAGCGCGGCTTCCTCTTCAGCCTTCTTCTGGCGCGCGAGATTTTCCGCGAGACGCTGGTGCTCAGCTTCAAGATTCTCGATCAAACGATCGACCTTCGCAAAAGTGCTGGCCGCGCTGGACAGCGCCTTATCCTGCGACAAGGATTTTATCTGCTGGTATATCGCGCTGGAACGGGCGGCCAGTGCCGCGATAGCCTTGCTGTCTTCAGCCGGCGAACGCACCACGGGGATGTTGCCCTGCGGCGCGGCGCTTGCTGCAGTGACCGCTTGAACAACGGCCTGCCTGGCGGCGCTATCCTGCGCAGATTTAACCTCTTCGGCCGGAGCTTGTTGCACGGGTTGCGCTTCGGGCGCGGGCGAAACTGTTGCGGACTGTTGCTTCTGCTGCGCCAGCAAAGCCTGTATCTCCTTGATGCTGTCGAGATATTGACGGGTCGAACGATACCCGTTCTTCAGCTGCATGAGTGTTTCAAATTGAACGCGTGCTTCTTCGTATTTCTTTTCCTTATAAAGGCCGACAGCCTCTTTGTAAAGTGCGACTGACTTCTCCTCCTCAGTGGAAATATCATGATCCACCTGCGGGGAAGCCGCCTCCGGAAGGTTGATCCCCGCGTCAAGCGCCGCCTTGCGCAGTTTTGCCTGCCGCACGTGGACATCCTTGTAGTCAGGCCGCAAAGCTTCAACATCCGTGAATTTCTTGAACGCCTCAGGGATCGATCCAGCTGCCTCAAGGACATCGCCTTCCCTATATAACGCCTCAGCTTTGGCCAAACGTTCTTTCTCGAATGCCTTATCCCTGGAACGGGCGTCTTCATCGACACGCGCAAGATAATATCTCGCCCTTTTGTAGTTGGGCGCCAGTTGTTCGACCTCAAGGAATTTTATCTTTGCCGACTCAAAATCATTATCGTGGTAAAAAACAACAGCCTGCGCGTAGGGTTCAGCAGCCTGCAGTTCGGCCCTGGCACGGACCTGACGCGCCGCCTCATCCCGGATATCATTATCGATCCGGGACATATACGTCCGAATGTTGTAGCCCGGATCAACGCCCGCCAGTTCCTGGAACTTTGATTTTGCCTCCGCGAACTTGCGGTTGGCATAAAGCTGGACCGCGTTCGAATAAAGCCCGTCAGCCTTGCGGGTCTTTTCTTCCTTGGCCAAACGGGCCTCCTGAGAGCGGATATCCTTCTCGATCCGGGAGAGATACAATTCCGTATCCTTGTAACCAGGCACGACCCCCTGGACCTCGGCAAACTTGTTCCTGGCCTCAACATAATGGCCTTCCCTGTACAAACCCAAAGCCTGAATGTAAAGAGGTTCGGCTTGCTGCTCCCTGGCTTTGCGCTCATCTTCCTGGGTCTTGCGGGCGATATCCGCATCAACATGCGCGAGATATTTTGGCGTATCCTTGTAATCAGGCGCGGCCACTTCTGTCTGGACAAACTTTTCCTTGGCCGCGGCAAAATCACCAGTCTGATACAACGCCACCGCCTGCGCATAAACTTTCTCGGCCGCATCGTTCCTGCTGCGCTCCTCGGCATCTTTCTTCTGCTTTTCTATCTGAGCGTCGATACCGCCAAGGATACGGGACGTTTCCTTGTAACCGGGATAGATCACTTCAACCTGCAGGAATTTTTCTTTGGCTTCAGCGAATTGTCCACCCTGGTAAAGAACCTGGGCCTGGTCATAGAGCAGCTTGACCTGACTTTCCCTGACCCGCTCGAGGTCCGCGTCCTTCTTGCGCAGGATATCGTCATCAATATGCTCCAGATACGCGGAGGTCTGTTTGTAATTGGGAAGGGCTACCTCAACGGCAATAAAACTTTTCTTGGCTTCTTCGAACTGCCCCGCTTGATAAGAGCTCAACGCCTGTGCGTACAATGTCTCGGCTTCTTTCGCACGCGCCGCTTTGGCAACAGCCTCCTCATTAAGACGGATGTCCTCATCAATGCGGTTAAGGTAATACCTTGTTTTTTTCCAGTCCGGGAATATCCCGTCCGTCTCCTGGAATTTGGCCTTGGCCGCGGCAAAATCCTTGGCGTTATACGCGGCGAGGGCGTCATTATAAACAACATCCGCCCTGTCACGGGCAATATGCAATTTCTCCAGCTCTGCCTTCTGGGAGGCAATAACATCCTGGCTGCGCTGTGTTTTGGCCAAAAGCTCGATGTCGCTGTCGATCCGCTTAAGGTAGCTGCGCGTTGATTTATAATCCGGGACCCTCTGATCGACCGCGAGGAAACTTTCCTTCGCCTCGATCAAACGTCCTGACTGATAAAGGCGCAGCGCGGTCTCATACGAACCGTCCGCCTCGGTAATGGTCTGCTTGAATTTTTCTTTCTCAGCTTTGCGGCGGGCCGTTTCTTCATCCCAGAGACGGCGATTTTCCTCCGCCTTCTTCTTCATGGCCTCACGTTCCGCCGCCTGCTTGGCCATATCGTCCATGCGCTTGAGATAATCACGCGTGGATTTATAATTCGGATAGATCCCGTCAACCTCGTTGAACTTTTCTTTGGCCTGGGCAAAAAGGTCCTTCTCGAACAACGCGACAGCCCCGACATAAATATACTCGGCCTGGTCCCGGACCTGGGCGAATTTTGCCTTCTCGTTGACCTCCATGGCTTTACGGCGCTCTTCGACAGTTTTCTTTTCGTCCACGACTTCCTGCCAGCGTTGCTTCCCAAGATCGCGCTGGCGCTGAACGATAGACTGTCTTTTTTCGTTCTGGATGTCATTTTCAATGCGCGTCAGATACGCGCGCGTGGCCTTGAAATCCGGAACGACCCACTCGACCTCCTGGAACTTTTCACGGGCTGCGAGATAATCGCGCGCGCCATAAAGTTTAAGCGCCTCCTCATAAACGCCCAGCGCCTGTTTACGCAACTGCTCCTGGCGTTCCTGCTCTTTCTTTTCGATCTCCTTGCGCCATAACTCTTTCTCATGAAGGCGGGATATCTCATCTTCCTTCTGCTGACGCTCGATCTCTTTCTTTTGTTCCTTCATGTCAAGATGTTCGGTCTGGATGATATCCTGTTCCACGATCTGCAGATAACTGCGGACCGCCTTGTAATCCGGTGACATTTCCTCGACAAGCTGGAACTCATCCTTGGCCTCACGGAACTTCTGCTGTTTGTAAAGGCTCACTGCGGCCTGGTAGGCTGTTTCAGCGCGCTCCGTCGCAAGCTTCTGATCCTCGGCCTGACGGCGCTCCTGATCAGATTCCTGATGTTCAAGGGCGTTGGCCTGGAGTTTGGAACGCCGCTCGCTTTCCTTGATGTAATACTGCATTTCAGGATGTTCGGTGATCTTGATGGCCTTGTCAAACAACTGCCTGGCTTCCTCAAGGCGGCCTTCATCCCGAAGCTTCATGGCCTGTTCGTAGTACTCACGCGCCTTTTGTTCACGCTGCTGATTGCGCTTGACGACCGCCTGCTCCTTGATCTTGTCATTCACATTCTTGATATTATCTTTAGACTTCTTGATAAGAAGTTTAAGGTCATAGACATAATCAGACTGGCCCTTATCTTCTTTAAGAACAGAAGGTTGGCCATCATCCGCGATTTGTGCGTGAGCGTAGGCAACGGTCAGGAAGACCGCGCAGCAGAAGGTGAGTAATACCAAACGGTATTGTTTCATAATATTCTAGGGATCCCTCGACGAAAAAGACACGGAAATCGTTGATAACAGTAACATTCTAATCCGAGCGGAGTCATTCTAGCACAGCCTTTGAAGCATCTTCCACAATTTTTTCCCACAATTTTCTGGCCTGCCAAAAGTCGCCTTTGTCAAAATATTCCCGCGCCCGCTGGAACGCGTTATAAACCTTTTCTTCAAAGTCAATATGATGCCTGACGAACTGCGCCGCTTCCTCATACATCATCTGGGTCACGATGATGATCCGCTTGTACATCTGCTGTGCCTCATCATAATGCCCGCGTTTGTTGGCGGCCTGTGCCTGTTGATACACACGGTTCAATTCCAGGACGATCGGGCTGTCTGTGCGTTTGAACTCGGACTTGATCATCTTCCAGGCATACAGTTCGACACGGCGGTCGATCCACCGGGCCCTGGCGCGGGCGCGCTCCGCGGGGCTTTGGTCGTATAATTTCCCGGTCATGCGCAGATAAGGGCCCTGCACCGTATAACTCAGGTTTGTCAGGTCATCCACAAAATTCGTAAAGTTATAGCCGATACCCATTTCCACGTTATCGTTAACGCTATGCACAGCTTCAAGAAGGAACCCGCTCTTGCGGTCCCTGGCTTCCTGCACCGCAAGCATCCGGTATTCTGCGCCGATCTTCCAATCCTGGTCAATGGTATAGTTGGCCCGGCTTACGGATAACCAGGTATGTGTCTTCGCAAAATCAAACCCGACGACCTTTTCATCCATGATCCTCAACGCCAGTTTTTCGATCAATTCCCATTTATCATTCAGCTCATATGCGGCCCCTGCGGTCAGGACATGCATCTTGGTCGCCTCAATATCGGTCGCGGTCGTCTGGTCTATGGGGCCTTTATTCTCTTTATAGGTATATTCACTAAAGAGGTTAACGCGGTCCATGGCCACAGGCCGGTAGGCTGCGCCCAGCATGATCTCCTTGTACCCTGCCTGCGTTGTTCCGGTATTCATGTCCTTGGTGACGGAATAATCGAACTTCCCGTGGACCGTGGTCTGTTCATTCAACTTCCCGTCAGCCGCTTGATAAAAAACATACTGGTGCGTATCAACAGGGCCTTTATCGATACGAACCTCCGCCTTGGTGGAACTCTGCAGAACGATCTTGCCTGTTTCCTTGTCCTTGTCAACATACCCCAGGCCCGTGGACAGCACGGTGCGGTCGGTCAGCGTCCCGTCAAGGTTATGGATCTTGCCCTTCTCCAGGCTGCCCAGCGCGGACACCTTGTCGTTGACGTCACCCGTCAAACCGAAAATATTCGAGTCAGTAACGCCGGTCTGGCCATCGGCAATCTTGCGGGCGTACGACGTTTCAAGGTTGCGGCCATCCTTTGTCCGTGTGATCTTATAGGTGTTACCCTCCTCCTGGCTCGTTGTCCCGATCGAGTAAGAACGTTCCGTCGCGACTTGGATATTCGGGGTCATGGCGCCTTTTTCTCCCGCCGTGATGACCGTCGTCTTCCCCTCGACCGGCCTGTCGTCGATCTTGACACCGCCCGTTGTTTCACGCCCCGCCGTGTCCCTGCGCGATCCGTCCAGGCTCAACGCCTGATGGGCCTTTGTCGCGTCCGGTGACTGGCTGGTCTCAACCCCGAGCTTAAGATCAGTATTGTCGACCTTGGTCGCCCCGCTAAGTGCCAGAGCCCCTTCCTGCGCACCCGTCGTGGTCTGTGATACGCTCGTTAAAGCCTGGAGGGTTGTCGACTCATTCACCTTGGTCGTACCTCCCAGCGCGACCGTGCTCTTCGGCCCGGAGCTATTGCCCTGTGTCACGGCCGCCGTAGCGTCGAGCGATGTCTTGTCATTGATCTGGCCTTTGCTTCCCAGGGCCACTGTCTGTGAAAGCTCTCCCGAGCGTGCCCTGGCCAGGGTCAGATCTGTACTCAAAGCCAGTTTGGGCGAAACATTCGCCGTGACACCCGCTTTGGTGGCCGTACCGGCGCTGCCTACGGTCTCTTCGAGGGTCCCCTTGAGCTTGTTGGTCAATTGGTGGTCAACACCGAGCGTTGTTGCTGTATTTCCCGTCCCTGACACCTCGACCTGTTCCTTCAAGCGGATGTCCGTCTTTTCATTGAGGGCATACTGCGCTTCTGCCGCGGCGGTGGTGCTGTTGGCCTGCTGGGTCGTGGTCGTCCCGTTGCCCTTGGTCTGGGTGCTCGAGAACGCCTCGGTCAACCTCAAACGGCGGGCATCATGGACCAGCTGGACCATGGTCGTTGTTGTTTCCTGTCCGCCCACCTGCATCGAGGTCTGCAGATTACCATTAGTGATCAACCGCTGGACGTCACGGCTCGCGGTGAGGCGGGTGACGGGCGTCATGTCAAACGTCATGGCCATCCCGTTCATTGCCTTGCCCTGCTGGGACGTGGTCGATCCCGTCGAGAAGCCATCCCCGATCCACTTGTAATAACTCTTAAGGCCGACCCTGTCGAACAGGCGCGCGTCCTGCGTGATCCCGTACGCCTTGCCCTTGCTGCTCGCGGCGTTGGACACATCGCTGAAGGTGATGCCGCCGTCTGTCGATATAAAATTGTTCTGGGCCGCGGCCGTGGTCTCGGCGTATTCGGCGCGCACGATAGAATCCTTGGCCAGGTGGACCGTCACATCCTCTCCGCTCAACTGGTATTTGCCGGTTGCCTGCGTTTCAGAAACATACGTAGCCCCCGCCACAACATTCTTGCCAAGGGCTTCCGTGACCCGTGCGCCCTCGGTCCCCTCGGCCAGCTGGTCATGGACGAAGTATTCGTAATCCGCCACCACATACATCGGATCCCCGCCGAGAAGATTGTTGGAGATCAGCTGATTATTATCAACGGACATCGACAAGGGGCGCCAGAAGAGGATGCGGCCATTGGAGGGGTCAATGGAATAATCAACACCGCTCTTCATCTCCACAATGGATTTCACGAGCCCCGTGACCGCGTCCCTCACCTCCACTTTCACCTTGTCCGTACCCTGCACAATATCATTGTTCTTGAAATAATAGAGCGACCCGCCCGTGGCCAGGAACTCGTTATGCGCAGCCCGCTGGTGGACTTCGGCGTGAAAGACCGCTATGCCGGTCTTCGACTCGCCGTGATCCGTTGTGGCGACACTCTTGTAATCAAGCTTCCCGCCATACAGCGTCCGGGTATAGTTCGCGAATTCCGTGTCATTGAACGCCACCGCGTAATTACCCCAGATCGCCTGGGATTTGTCCCAGTCGACAGAAAGGTACAAAGGCCCTTCCGTGTTCGTCGCGTCGTAATTCAAGGTCGAATTGTCGCCGTAAACCGGATAATATTCATTGTCCTTGAATGTGCGCAGAGCCGCCTTCGTCTGGCGTTCCGTGTCAAAACTTGACGTCACGATATATTTCCCCTGGATCTTGCCTTTGAGATAATAGGCCATCTTGCCCTGATCGTAGAACCCGCGGCGATACTGGTCATTGCTCTGGACCGGCTCGATGTGGCCGCGGTCCATGTTATACCCGACCTTGCCATCGCCCATGGCCACGAACATGAGGTAATCTTCCCCGACCTTCAGCGGCTTCCTGTAGTGGGCTGTCTGGACCGGTGCGGCCTCAATGACCTCGGGCATACCCGGCGTTGCAGCCGCCGCGTGTTGATCAACCCCCGGATTCACGGATGCCTGCCCCGTGACCGGCCTGGACCATCCCTCCTGGCCTTTGTCCTGGGCAGAGACTACCTCAAGTTCGTAATCCCCATCAGGCAAAATGACCTCCATCGGGACAGCCTGTTCCGCGGACTGCCCGGCGGCGAGGTCCTGCGCGGTCAGCCCGTGTTGTTCAGCCACAGGCACTTCCGCGAACACCTGGCCATTCCTGAGGATCACGACCTGGCGCACATCACTGCCCACGGGCTTAAGCGTGAGGGTGTCCCCCTTGACCCAGATATTGCGGGTTTTCGTGACATCCCCTCCCGCGAGCGCGAGAAGGAAATTATGATATTTCTTTGTGCGGGCCGCGGCCTCATCCTTCTTTTCCTGGGCCGTCCGCAATCGCTGGCGATCAAGCATCTCGGCATCTGTCATCACCTTCAACGCCAGCGGCTGTTCTTTGGTCTCGTCCCATTTCTCATGATCGCCCTGGACCTTGAGCACATACGCGTAATGATGGTCCGCGCGGAGGTACCGGCCCAAGGAATCCCTCCCGTCCCAGTAAACAGGATCATTGATGTTGGAGCGGGTCCCTTTGAACGAGCGCACCAGCCTCTTGGTGTCCGCGTCAACAACATCAAGCTGCCAGGATACGAGGAACGGCGCGTAATTGGTGAACAGCCGGAACTCGATCTGTTCGATCACGGTGTCGTTGTGCAGGAGTATCCCGTCGTTGAACATGTTGACGTTCAGCCTTGGCTTGGGTGCGGTCGGGCTTTGGTCGACCTTCAGTTCTTTCTGGAAATACTCTGCATCCTTGCCCACGATCTGGGTGTTATCGATATTGACACCGAAATTGACCTTGATGATGCTCCCCGGGGTCACATCCACGACCTGGACCTTGTCCGTTGTCAAATAGGCTCCCGGCGGCAATGTCCTCTCATCGAGCCTCAACAGATGCCGGCCTGGCACAAGCGCCGGGATATGGAACTGCCCGTTCTCGTCCGCTGTGACCACCGTCCCGTCTTCCATCGCCAGGCTCACATTGGGCACCGGCCCCTCGATGATCTCCTGGCGGTCTTCATAACTATACTGCGGGTCATCCTGACGGCCATTCTCGTTGAGGTCATAGAACACCTTGCCGAACACGGTGCCCGCGTCAAAAAGCGGGTCCAGCACGATCTTGACGGTAGCCACGGAATTGTTGGAGATCACAAAGCCCGTGGGATACTGCATGTTCGCCACGTTATCATAGGCCCCGGGGGCCACGCCGGCACCGATGACCAGCTGGTAACGTACGATCTTTTTCTGGCCCGGCATGAAATTACCGGGAAGGAACGTGAGGGGCCTGTTACCCGTCGGATCCGGCATGGGGACCCCATCCAGCAAGGCACGGCCGCTCATGAACTTGAAGCCGGGCGGGATCACGTCCACAAGCCGCGGCGCGAGCACCGGGTTCGTTGCCGAGAGGCATTCGATCGTGACCGTGTAGGTCACGACCTCACCGACCCTGGCTTCCGTCTTGTTCGCCTTTTTCTCGATCCTGAACAGATACGGGGTCCCGTCCATGGGCTGGTCGATCTGGAAGACCACGCCGTTCGAGATGAACACATCGCCGCGCGAACCATTGGTGATGCTGCGGCCCGGCGGGAGCTTGTCATCGGGCAGGGTCGTCGGATAGGTGTACGCCGGTGCCGTGACCAGCAGCTTGTAGGAGCCATCCGCTGTCAGGAACGAGAACACCCCGTCCGCCGCTGTGATCTTGGGGTTGGTGTCGGTGGCCGCGATGTCGACCCCGGGCACCGCCTTGATCCCGTTCGATCTCAAGATGGTCACACTCGCCCCGCCGAGCGGCTGGCTGGAGGTCGAGTCAAAGACAACACCGTCGATATCGCTGACGATATATGTCAGAAGCGCGCTTGAAACGCCGTTAACGACAACGGAAAGGTAATTGTGGCCGCGCCCCAAAGGACGGGTCAGCGTGACCGCGAATGTCCCATCCCCGGCAACAACGCCCTGGCCCATGTAAGCCTCCGGAGGCAGGGAGAGCAGGTAATGACCTTCCTGGTCTTTGGCGACGATCAGCACCTGGCTTCCCGGCGCGGCGTTGCCCGTGATCACAGGCTTGCTCGTCAGGACGAACGATTGATCCAGGGGCGATGTGATCACCGGGACCTGTGCCGGTGTCGGGGTGACAACGACCGAGAACGTCGAAGAATTCCCGGCAAGGGTCAGGTAATACGGGGTGATCTTGTTCGACACCGGATTGTTCGGGTCCGAATCAAGGACCAGCTTGGTCACCGTTCCCTGTGAGGCATCATCTTTCCCGACAACAACGCGGAAATTCCCGTTCGTATCCGCCGTGGTCGTGGCGATCACCGCTCCGGTCCCGTCCTTGAGGGTAACAACGTGCCCGGGAACGCCGTGCCCGATCACTGTCGGCTGTGGCCCTGCCGTCGTGCCCGCAGCCGGTGTCAGGATATTGAGCGTGAAGAAAAGCCAGTGGATATTGGTCGACGTGATGCCGTTCTTGTTGTCCACGGAATTCATGGCCAGGATATCCGTGGCGGGGTTCACCGGATAATTCGAGAACACGGCCGTGGAATCACGCACATCGACGGCATTGGCCAGCGGCCCTGTGTTCGGGATGGTCAGCATCCAGGATGTTGGGTTCCCGGCTGTGCTGTCAGTCGTCGATCGCAGGACCAGACTATGCACCGCATTGCCCGCGAGATCCAGGTTACCTGCAATGGTCTGGTTGGAACCCTGCGCGAATTTGATGGTCTTGGCCCCAGCGGGTATCTGCGCCTTGAAGTCCTGGAACACCGTATCCCCGCTGATGGTGACAACATTGTTCCCGCTGAACGTGACCTTCCCGCTGTTATGCGCAAAATTACCCGCGCTGTGGGCGAACCCGCCCTGCACCGTGAAGTCCTTGCCGCTGCCCGGGGCCGTAAAATTACCGCCCGTCATCCCGAAGTCGCCGCGCAGGTCAATGGATCTGGCGCCGGCATTGAGCGTCGCGCCCGCCACGGTCAGGTTCCCGTAAATGGTCATGTCAACGCCGCTCACAAAGGCGGAAGGCGTCCCTGAAGGATTATTGTCGACGAGAAGGTTATAAAAGACACTCGGCGCCGTCAGCGGGAAGCTGCTGCCGACAACCCCGTTGCCGTGGTATTCAAAGGTCCCGGAATAAATATCCGGATCGACGATGTTAACGGCCTCATTGCCCTGAAGATAAATGGTGCCATCGTTGGAAAATGCCCCGGTCACGTCAAACTTGTAACCATCCGTGTAAAGCCTGGCGTCCACATCCAGGGTCATGTTGATCACGTTAACGTCATACTGTTCTGGATCTGGCGGCACATGCGGCGCCGTGAAATGCGGCGGGTTCGCCATACTGCCGGGGATCCGGACACTATCCGCGACCATCGCGCCGTGCGCGTTCATGGGCACAAGACCAAGGTCCCAGTTATTGGGCACACGCCAATCCGTGGAAAGGGACCCTGTCCAGGTGAACAGGCTTGATCCGAACAGCCAGTGCGTGTCGTTGTACAGCGCAAAATTGGAATGGTCCGTCGACTCCCTTGCCACAAGGTATATCCCGCCGCTGGCGTTGGAATCCTTAACATCCACGAAACTGATATGCTGCAAACCTCCCGGGACCAGGGTTATGCCCGCGGCCGTACCGGCCAGGTCCGACCTCAGCAGCATTTCATTGCCGGAAAGCCCCTGCAGGGTCAGGTCATTGGTGATCGTCTGCAACGCCGTATGGTCAAAGGTCAGTTGATGGACCTGGATCCCGGCAGGGATCGTCTTGGTCAATTTATAGAATGTCGTGCTCCCCGTTAACGCCTGCACGGTCGTGCCCGTGCTGGACGTGGCATCCAGCGCCACGGTGCCGTGATTCGCGTTAAAAGAGAGTCCCGCCGTATTGGTGAAATTCCCGGCCACCGCGAGCGTCTTGCCTGTGCCGGGCGCCAGGAACGAACCGCCTGTCATCACGAAATTCCTTCCGACATCGAGGCCCACGGCCGTCGCGTTAAAAGACGAACCGCTGATGGTAAGGGTCCCGTAGATCGCCAGGTCCAGGTTGGCCGTGAACGCGGAAGCTGAACCCGTAAAAGGTGCCTGCACGATAAGGTCGTGGAACATGACGGGCCTTCCGCCGCCCGTGATGGTGAACGGTGTCCCCGCGCCATCCCCGTGATACACAAAAGAACCATTGTAAATATCCGGGTCAACGATGCTGACCGCCTCGCCTCCATCAAGATAGATCGACCCGTCATTGACGAACGTTCCCGAGACCGTGAGGCCATGCCCGTCAAGATACAGGCTCGCGTCCACCGCGTACAGGCCAAGGTCCACAAGGACAGGAGCGCCTGAACCCGTGGTCAGGTGCGGTTTATCCACTGTGCTCGGGATCTGGACACTGTCGCCGTTGCGCGGGGTCTTGCCAAGGTCCCAGTTCGACGGCACTTCCCACGCGTTATGCGACAATGACAACGGGTTCGGTGTCCCGTCCCAGACAAAGCTCGTTGGCCCGAAGACCCAGTGGGGATAATTGCTCACCCCAACGGAAGCTCCGTCCCCGACCAGCAAGAGGCCGCCGACAGCGCTGTTATCCTGCACCGACACATTATGGATATCCTGCACCCCGCCCGTTGCCAGCAGGAGGAACGGCGCAGTGCCTGCCGCAGAACTGACAATGTTAAGACGGTGTGTCGCGTCGATCCCGTTAAGGCTGAGGCTGTTCGCCACCATATAGGTATACGGCGTGCCCGGACCAACCCCGACCCCGAAGGTCAGGGTCTGGGGTCCCGTGACCACATTCTTCGTCAATCCGTAGAACGCGATACTGCCGCTGATCGTCTGGTTGGAACCCACGAGGGGATTCGAGAAGACGACCGTACCATCATTGGGGGTGAACGTCCCCGCGGTGCGGGTGAAGTTCCCGGATACCGTGAAGGAGTGGGATGCATCCGGCGTCGTGAAAGCGCCTGACGACAACACAAAATTATCCAGGGCCAGGTTCCCGGCCTGGGTATCGACGACCCCGCCGTTGACCGCAGTGCCATGGCCCACCGTGAGGGTCTTGCCGGAAGCAAGCAGGACACTCCCGGCCGTGAAGGCCGCGTCCGTGTACACGGTCAGATCGACCCCGACCGTGAACGTGCCATGCGAACTTCTCGCGGAATCATCCACGATGAGAGAATGATACCCGGTCAACGGCGTGCCGGCGACCGTGAAACTCGTTGTGATATCGACACCCGCGCCATTGGGCCGGCCCAGGTATTTGAAAACACCGGTATCCGTCAAGGCCGCGGCCGCGACCGCCTCATAACCGTCCAGATAAATGGCGCCGTCATTCAACAAAGCGGCGGAGAACGAGGCGTTGTGCCCGTCCAGCGTCACCGTGGTTTTGCTGCCGATGTTCAACGTCCCGATGTAAATATCGCCATCAAGGACAGGGTCGTAAACAGTCCCGTCCACAATAATGGCGGTGTCCCCTTCTTCAGGCACCACCCCCAGGCTCCAGTTGAACGGATTATCCCAATGGCTGTCATATCCCCCTGTCCAGGTATCCGTGATCGCCCCGAACTGCCAGTTGGTGTTGTTATAAACGGCATGGAGCGAATGGTCCGGAGAGGTCCGTCCCACCAGGACCGTGCCGCCGGTGGCGTCATTGTTCCACACATTGACGTACCGGATGTCCTGGGTCCCGCCAGGCGTAAGGACCAATCCCGCGGCCGGATTCAGCAAAGCCGGGATACCGGAGCTGTTGTTGAGGGTGAGCAGATGCCCCGCATCAAAACCGCGCAAGGCAATGGTCTTTTCGATCCTTTGTGTCTGCCCGGGAGGAAAAACGAGGGTGCGTGTGGTCGAGGACGGCATGACTTTTCTTAACACATTGAACGTCGTGCCCCCGTAGATCTCCTGGTCCGTCCCGTTAAGAACGACCGTATTGCCGCCGTGGACGTAGGATAAGGGCAGCGCGGGAGAAACATTGTTCCAGTTCCCTGTCACGTTCATGGGCATCCCGTTCGCCTCAAAGATCCCCGCAAGGTTGTTAAAATCCCCCCGGACATAGATCCCGGCATCAACGGCCGGCATGATAAGCCCAAGGCGGGCGGTCGATTCATGGGTCAAGTTATAGAACGTATCTGTCTGAAGCGCGCCGGCATAGATGGTCTGAAGTCCGGCCACTGCGGAAAAGAAAACCGACCCTGCTCCGGAATCATAATACCCTGCACCATAAATGGCCCAGTCACCGTTGAGGCGGATATGCCCCGTGGTCGTTTTAATGACCCCGCGGCTGGTCACCGATCCGGGATGGCCGTTGGCTGTTTCAACTTTTAAAGTCCCTGTATTGACATTGAGGCGGGAGTTGGAAGGAACGGTAATACCGGCAGCCCAGGCAGCGTAACACGTCAACAGCACCGCGCATGTGGAAAAAATGGCGATCTTGACGCTCTCGAATAGCTTGTGCAAAGGCTCATGCGCCGGCATTAACTATTAATACTCATATTTAATGTTTGATTGATATTTTAACTTATTTCATCATATCAAAGAGAAATAACGATTAAATCCATTTTTAAAATATTTTAAAGCGACTATATAAAGTTGGGCGAGAATAAAATAAGAAAGGAGCTGTTAGGAACACTTGGAAAGAAAAACAGTTACAGCGGTCTCGACACGCAGGATGCGGGGGCCCATGCCGGCCAGGACACAACCGGCGGCCAGGAATTTTTCAAGTTCGTACGGGATAAAGCCGCCCTCCGGCCCGATGATGAGCACGGCAGGTCCTTTAGCCTCACCACTTAAGGGCTGGCCCGAAGGATCGGCCACGACCCCCCGGCGGCCCTGAAGAAGGTCCGGCAAAGCATCTTCCACAAAAGGCTTGAACCTCTTATGAAACACAACAGAAGGCAGGACCGTATCCTTGGCCTGTTCCAAACCCAGGACCAACTGTTCGCGGACCTCCGCGGGAGCAAGGGATGTGCTGTTCCAGAAACTTTTCTCGACCCGGCGCGCGTGGAAAATGTGGATCTGGGGAACGCCCATGGCCGCGGCGGTCTGAAGGACACGTTTGAGGACGGGTGGGCGCATGAGCGCCACGGCGAGAATCACAGGGACCTTAGGGGGAGGCTCAGCACTGAAGGCCACCTCCATCTCAAGCTCCGTATCAGTCAGGCGCAGGACCCTGCCCTGCCCCATCTTCCCATCCTCCAGGCCCACGTTGAGCACATCACCGGGACGGGCGCGATGGACCGTGAGGACATGGGCATGCCGGCGGCCCCTCAGCAGGGCCTTTGACGTGTACGGGATAATGTCGGACGCGGCAAGAAGAACGAGGTTCATTCCTGCATGTTGAGCATCTTGCGCAGTTTTGAAGGTACCATTCTCGCCAAGGTGTGCGACTTGACCTTTTTCTTCTGGCGGTCAACGATGACCTCGACCTGGCGGCGGATGGCCACGAACGCGTCGCGGACAACTGCGGCAAGATCGTCATGCGCGTTGCGCCCGGAGTCACGCTTGACCACAAGCTCATGATGCGGCGGCATGCGCACGTCGATGCGGATATGATACGTGTGCTTGGAATGCTGGTGCGTGGGATTCTGCTCGATGAACACGCGGCAGCTGGTAATATGATCGCAAGAATGCTCGAGCTTGGCGATCTTCTCCTGAACGACCGCCTCGATCTCTTTCTTGTTTTCAACATTCTTCATGATAAGTTCCAGGGGAAGTTGCATGGTGCCTCCGTAAGGTTAATGGAACGCGCTAAGATCAACGCCTTTCATTGTCGTCATAATCCGGGATTTTTCAATAGAAAAATCTACGGATGTCAATTAGAATGGCTCTTCCTATGAATTTTGCGGACACCTTATCCAGATACAGTTTTCCTGCGTCCTACATCCAGGTCCTCCTCGCGTCAGGGATCGTCACGCTCCATCCCCCGCAGGCCGCCGCCATCGATGCCGGCGTCCTGGAAGGGAAGAACGTGGTCCTGGCCGTACCCACCGCGTCGGGCAAGACCCTGGTCGCGGAACTGGCCATGCTCAAGGCCATCTTTGAAAAGAACGGCCGTTGCCTCTACATCGCACCCCTGAAAGCTTTGGCCAGCGAAAAATACCGGGAATTCCAGAAAAAATACGCGCCTTTGGGCATCAAGGTCGGGATCGCCATCGGTGACCTCGACTCGCCCAGCGCCTACCTGAAGAATTACCAGATCGTCATCGCGACCGCCGAGAAAGTGGATTCCCTCCTGCGCGCCCGCTCCGACTGGTTCATCAATGACCTCGCGGTCACGGTGTTCGATGAGATCCATGTGATCAATGACCCCTCACGGGGCCCGACGCTCGAGATCCTCGCCACGCGCATCCGCCTGTTGAACCCGGCGATGCAGGTGCTGGCTTTGTCTGCGACAGTTTCCAACGCCAAAGACATGGCGGACTGGCTCGGGGCCCAGGCTGTCGTCAGTGCGTGGCGGCCGATCCCTTTGCACGAAGGCGTTTACTACAACGGCCGGCTCTCCTATGAGAACGGCAACATCCGCGTGATCAAAGAAGACGCCCCGGAAGAGGTCCAGCAGCTGGTGATGGATACCCTGCGCGGCAAAGGGCAGGCTTTGGTCTTCGTCAATTCCCGGCGTTCCACGCAAGCAGTGGCCCGCGAGCTGTGCCGCTGGGTCGGGACTTTGTTGACGCCGGAAGAACGGGAAACGCTGAAAGATGTCGGGACACGCGTGGCGCCGCCGCTGGAAAGCACCAAGGTCTGTCAAAAACTCGCGGAGGTCGTGGTCCATGGTGTCGCGTTCCACCACGCAGGCCTGCGGCCCGACCAGCGGGAAGCGGTCGAGGAGAATTTCAAGAAGAACCTCATCAAGGTGATCTGCTGCACGCCCACGCTGGCGGCCGGTGTGAACCTTCCGGCCCGGCGCGCGATCATCCGCGACGCCAAACGTTACGCCTCAGGCGTGGGGTCTGTTTTCATCCCGGCGTCCGAATACAAGCAATGCGCCGGCCGCGCGGGGCGCCCCCAGTACGACGACTATGGCGAGGCCGTCCTGATCGCGAAATCACTTTCCGACCAGGATGCCTTGTTCGAACGCTTCATCCTCGCACCGCCCGAACCCGTGCTGTCCCAGCTGGCCAATGAGCACCAGCTGCGCAAGCATGTCCTCTCGTCGATCGCCGGCGGCTATGTCAACGACGTCAACGGCATGTTCGAGTTCCTCAGCCATACGTTCCTTGCCCACCAGCACAAAGATGCCAATCTGGTCGAACTTGTGGGCAATATCTTTGACTTCCTGCACAAGGAACAATTCATCGACAAGAGCGGGTTCCGTTTCTTTGCCACACCCTTCGGCGCGCGGGTCAGCCGCCTTTACATCGACCCTCTATCGGCGCTGGTCATCCGCAAAGGCCTGGCGCGGATCGCGTCGGGAACAAGTTTCTCTTCCGTCGGAATATTGCACCTGGTCTGCTCCTGCCCCGACAGCGAAACACTTTCCGTCGGCAAAACCGACCTGGAAGAACTCGAGGATTTCGGCAACAAGGTGGCTGACGAGCTGGCGCTGGCACGCGAGGATATTGAAGCCACACAGGACCACTACACCGCGCTGGCTGTCCTCAAGACGGTCTGGCTCTTGCTGCGCTGGATGGATGAAGAAAAAGAGGAAGATATCTGCGAGCGCTTCAATGTCGGGCCCGGCGACGTTTTTCGCCATACCGAATCGGCCCAGTGGCTGCTTTACGCCGCCCAGTCCATTGCCGAGGTCTATCAATTCAAAAAACTGACCCATTTCCTCGACGGGCTCCAGAGCCGTGTGCGTTACGGGATCAAGGAAGAGCTTTTGGAACTGGCCAGCCTCAGAGGGATCGGCCGCGTCCGCAGCCGCATCCTTTTCAACAAAGGCTATAAGAATATCACCGCGCTCGGGAAGCTCACCGCGGAAGACCTGGGCCATATCAAAGGCATCGGGCTGGCTTTGGCCAGGGATATCCTCCGCCAAACTGCGGCGTGATCATGACGCCGGGACACTGCTCTTGCCGCCATCCAGTCCCAGGAAAAACGGCATATTATCCATGGGCTTCACCTCAAGGATCACGGGCACGAACCCGCTGATGCCCTGACGGATCATCTCGACCTGCGCGGGTGTGAGTTCAAACCTGATCTCCCCGCCATCACCCCGCAACCGCAGGTCCATGGCCCCGGTATTGAGGTTGATACCACCTCTGGTGGTATCGGCAGCGCTGTCCTCCCCGGTCTCCAGTTCCAGTTCCGATTCGTTTTCTCGCCGGCGCCGCATAAAAGTCTCCGTAACGGTCATCTTGCTGAAGTTCTCATTCCTGTTCGGCCATAACGACGCCAGCAATGCGAGCGGGCTCAAGGCCCCAAGCCTCAAAGGGTTGACCGAAGTTTCCAGGGCGGCTTTCATCTTCTTAACATCCTCGGGCGTTCTCATCGGCAGCAAATGGTCATCTGCCGCGGTTTTATACTCCCCGACGATCTTATCCTCCAAGGGGGTGAGCCTTAACGGGGTTGTCCGGGTAACAGCACGCGGGGTCTTTGCCTTGCCCGCTTTGTTGTTCATCGTCAGCAAACCTTTCTCAGTCTGGATCCCCTTGCTCCGGGCGATGTCATCCCAAGCTTCCAGAACGATCCCTGATTTCTGCACAACATAGGTGACAAACCCGGATATCCCCTTCCCCGCCAACTTCTTTCCTTTGTCGAGGGACGTCAAGGTGTTCTTCATTACCACGTAGAACGTGCGCACACTTTTATTCGGCCCCGCATCCTGCATCACGCAAAAAAGCACCACCCATCCGAAGACATTCAACTTGTTATCCTTATCAAGATACACCTTCGCCAGCCTCGGGTCCTGCGGCAATCTGTGAAAACGATTTTTGATGTCCCGCGCGTTCAACGCCCCGCGGCCCTGCAATATCCTTTCCAGCGCCGCGGCTTTCTTTTCCAGGTATGGAAGTTGTTTCTCCCACAATTTTACCGTCTGGCGGATATTTGTTTCAGGATTTATGAGATTGGCGGCCGTGAATCGTTCCAGCATCTGCAGCAGGCCTGTCGCCCCTGTCTGGTCGTTGTATTCCCTGTGGTCGAAGGAAGACTCCCTGGCGATCAGGCCCGTGACCACCCGCACAAACCTTGGAAAATCAAACTTCGTTTTAATGTGTTCGGTCCCCTCCCAGCTTTCACGCAACACATGCGCCAGCCGCTCCGCCGTGATACCCATCCTGTCCCAGGCCCTATCCTCACTGATCTCACCCCATTTCCTCTCCCTGTACTCTCCGTTCATCTCTACAACCGCATGGGACACCGCTTCACGCACAAGCTGTGTGTCACTCTTTCCCGAAACCCCCATAGGATCTGCCGTGTTCACGGAAGTTTCCAGTCCAACGCCCAGTCTGTCTTTCAGCACAGACTCTGCCTCTAAAGACAATGCAGAAACGCCCATGGCCTTGTTCCCCGGAAGGATCATGGATGCCTGCAGCGTATTCACCGGAGTGATCGCCAGCATCACCGTAAGGACCGTCCGCCGGAACAAGGAACCCGGACGCAACCTTTTCTTTGCATCTTCCAGCAAGGTTGAAACACGCTGGAACCGGTCGTTTTTTTTCTGGACCCATCCAGGGAGAGGCTCCATCCTGGACTCGATCACCTGCCTGATCTTCCCAGCTTCAAAACCCCCCGAGAAATACTTGCGCGGGATAAGCTCCCCCGAATACTTGTCCTGGTCCTCCTTGATCAGGTTGTAAGCGCCCTGCTTGAAAGCCTGGACATACAGCGTGTACACATCATCGATGGCCGCGCGGGGGTCCGGCGTTTCAATGCCGCCTGTTTTCTTGCGGTCCACAAAAATACGGGATAAAATATTGGTGTTTTTCTCATCCTGCCGGACACCGACCTCGACGCTCTGAAGTTTTTTCTTGAGCCATACGGCCAGCAACAGGGAATAGTACACCTGGCGCAAACGGGCAAAATTCTTCCCTTCGTTCACTTCCTTTTCCAGGGCCGGCAGGATCACATCCCGAACGACCTGTTTCGATATGTCCTGTGTATTCCCGCCAACAGCGTTCGTTTGTCCCGACGTTCCCGTGCCGTGCGCCGCGGCCAGATAGTCGGTCTCCAGCATGACCTTCAACCGCGCCTCATCGATGAACCCGCTCAGATCCTGGCCACCTTGTGCCCCGGCGCCTTTACCCTCATACACCACGGCGCTCGCGGGCATGATCCAGACCTTGTTGAACGTGTCAACCGGGATATCCGTCGTACCGAACCTTTGCCAGGCCTCGGCGTAGATCTTGTCCCAGAATTTCTTGCCAAGAACAGTATCCGGATGCATCAACGATGCGGTCAGCTGTTTGAGGATATAATCCTGGGCCAGGAGTTCACGGCCCATGGTGGTGCGTCCGAAGTCGTCATCGACGATACGGTTATTCTCGTACGGCGAGAGGTTGACCCAGATGTCCTTTTCAGGGGTCGTGAGCGCGGCCAGGAAAAAACGGATGAGCATATCGGACTCGGCCTTGAACGCATCGGACGTCAGAACAGCATCGCCATCATCCAGGATAAATTCAAAATTGAAAGGCGCCCTGGCATCCAGTTTCAAGCCACGCAAGAGGCAAGGCTGAAAGGCCGGCGTCAATCCGAGGGTCTCATGGATCGGAGGCAACGCGACACCCTCGGAGCGAACGGGCAGCGTGAGCGTGTCCATAATAAATACTGCCAGAATGAATAAAATAATGATTTTGCGCATGCGAACCATAAAGCCCCCGAACGATCGATCCGGTTAATATTTAAAGTATAACTTATAAAGAAACCGGAAAAGGGACGTAACGGGGCTTTTGTGAAAAGGCTTTCCTGAAATACACAAAGATATCTGTAAACTATTGCTATTGTTGATGATTTAACGTTCGAACAACATCAGGAAAGCAATAAAAAATTGAAAATTACGTTGCCGCAGAAGCCTGCTTGCCAAAACCCAGGAACATCCGGACATCGCTGACGGGTTGAACATTGATTATAAGAGGAAGGATGCCCTGGACATCCTGGTCCAGCGCTTTGATCTGCGCCGGGGAAAGGTCGAACCTGAAAGATCCCGCATCGCCTTGAACATCCATACCCGCAGCCTGGTCCGTGAGGTCGATACCGCCGTAGGGATCCATGTCTGTGCCACGCGCCTGACCCTTGTCAACACTCGCACTATCTCGCAGTGTTCTATAAACCTCCCCCTGATATCGCAACTTCTTATATCCTCGATTGGTAGTACCAATAACGGCATCCGCGTAGGTTGACGGCTTCCATACGCGAAAATTATTCTGTACCGGGAAATATTGCATATTTTCAATACGTCGAAATTTCACCCAGGCACGGGAGAAAGCCACTAACTGTGGACGTGTCAACCTAGGGATAATATAAACTAATGCTACCTGCCTGTTATTGGTCAGCTCAAAAAGCCGGCTTGCAGGTTTGGTATTAAAGACATTGGTCGGGATCGTTGCACGCACAGCCGCCGCAGCTTCCATTCTGACTTTTTGAGCAGCTCGCCACTGAATGTTCGCTTTCTTCTGAAACGCGACCTTCTCCGTTACGGACATGGCGCCATACTTGTAAATATCTATAAATGCCAGTCCTTCCAGATTATCACCTGCATTCCATTTCATGCCTATCACCTTCAATCGCATTGTTGTCAAATCATGCATTTTATATGCCGGGTTCTTACGTAATGAATCAACAATATCCGAAAACCCTTTCACACGGGCATTGATCATATTCTTATAATCAGAAGGAACATCAAGACCGTAACGTTCAATGATCATCTTCCTGTCGATGCTGTTAACAATCTCACTGACAGGAAGAGGCTGGTCCTTGACCATATGGTTCATCCAGATCATCATCATCATGATGCTCCTGTCAGGATTGACCACCATGTCCTTGGATGAGACCTTGTCCTTACGCTAGATGTTCTTCTCACGCGATCCAAGTTCTTTATTCTTTTCTTGCTGAAGCTCATTGTAGTACTTGATGAACTCGGGTGGCATCATCTTCAATTCTTTCTCGGCGACAAAAACATTCGTAAGCCATGTACTATATTCGGTCTGGCTTGCGCTTCTTGCCTGCAACACAACCTCCTTGCCGTCCTTCGTCCGAATAACAATATTTTGTTCCTTCAACATATTACCGTTAGTTTCACGCGCCATGATACTAAAAATAAGACGCGTGAGATCATGAACAGTCAAACCGTTCTTTCTAAGATCAGAACCAAAATGATCAAAATGCTTGTTAATGATATGCGTAACCCTCACCGCCATGGCTCGTTTCATACGGTCCTTCGCCACAGCATCAAGCCCGGCAGGAACCTTCTTGGCTAAAATACCTGCCAAAAAATCCAGATCATCAATCTTCGCAGCCTTACCGTTGATAAGGCCGCTGTCATATTGTTGTTTACCCGAAGTCACAACATGAACAATATCCACCACCTCCCTGGCGTCCAGTTTTTGGGAGGAAACAGCTGTTACCGTGATTTTTTCCTGTTGCGGCACATGCGAATAGTACGCAAACCAGCCCATAGCCCCAAAAGACATCACCACCGCCATCTTCAACAAAAGATCTTTGCCAGCCAGTTTCCTAAGCAAGACCCCCACTTTTGTTAATTTTCCCAGGGCATTATCAGGCGGCCCCTTCTTGATCTCCATCGAAGCGTCAAAATCTTCCCCCGTGGTAAACCCGCCGGAGAAATACTTGCGCGGGATAAGTTCCTGGGAATAGGTATCCACCTCTTCCTTGATCAGGCTGTAAGCGCCTTTCCGGAACGCTTCCACGTACCTGTCATAGATCTGGCGGTCCTCTTCCTGCGGGTGCGCGATCTCGTTGCCGAGCGTCTTGTGCCGGTCGATGAACACCTGGGCGAAGGCATTGGGACCCGTCCGCTTAACCCCTGTCACACGGCCGGCGCCCGCCATCAATTTCTTTTTGAGCCAGGCCGAAAGGACCAGGGAATGCACGATCTGGCGGAGTGTCGCGAAATTCGCGCCTTCATTGACCTCTTTCTCCAGCACCGGCACAACGACCTGGCGCAAAACTTCTTTGGCCATGAGTACGGCGCTGCTGTCAGGGGTTCCAGTTGGGGCCACAAGCGCATTGGCCTGGGCCGCCACATAATCCGACTCGAGCATTACCTTTAACTCGACCTTATCCACAAAGGCGGATATCTGTTTCCCGTCAGGGCTCAGCATCTCATGCAGCAGCGAACGGCCCGGCATGATCCAAACCTTGTTGAACGTGTCCACCGGGATATCCGTCGTGCCGTAAGCCTCGTAAGCGCGGCGGTAGACTTCCTTCCAGAACACCTTGCCCGTTGCTCCGTCCGGATGCAGCAAGGACGCGGTCAACTGCTTGAGGATATAATCCTGGGCCAGCAGGTCGCGCCCCATGGCGGTACGCCCCAGGTCCTCCTGGACAATCCGCTGGCTTTCATACGGCGACAGATTGACCCACAGGTCCTTGTTAGGGATGGTCAACGATACCAGGAAATATTTGATCAGCCGCAGGGACTCGTCATTGAATTCCTGTGCTGATAATGACGCGCGGCCTTGATCGAACAAAAAATCCATGCGCAAAGGGTCCTTCGCGTCCACCCGCATCCCCCGCAGGAGGCAGGGCGCGCTCACAGGACTGAGCGCCAACACCTGACCGGGTGGCGGAAGCACAAGCTGCTGCGCCATGGCCGCGGGAACAACCCCGGTCACGATGAACGCCAGGCAGACAAATGACGTAATGATACGTTTAATCATTTCAGGCCCTTCATGACTGAATGGATCTAACCAACCACCATTAAAAGTATAAACTAGTTATTGATGTCGAAACAACGAGGGCAGAGGAAAGCGGGAAAACGGTTTCCTGAAAGGATGAACAATTAATCTAAAGTATTAGTATTATTCAAGATACTTCGCTGACTTAATATTCCTTTCCAAATGATATATAAGGAAATTATTCAATACCTGCCTCAATTCCCGCTTGACGGACAAAGGCAGGACAAGTTTTAGGCACTGCGCCCAGGGATGCTTTCCGGCGTACACCAGCGATGCAATGGTCCCCGGCGAGACCGACATGAGCGCCATGTCCTTTCTCTGGCACCGGGGGCAAACGAGCCCGCCCTTGTAGGTGCTGAATTTCTCGCGCCCCTGAAGCCCGCCGCCGCACTGAACGCACGAATCAATATGCGGCTGGAACCCCGAAAGGGCCAGCACCTTGATCTGGAACAAATGGACCAGGCGCCCCACATCCCGCGCCCGTCCGAGCGCCGCGCAATAATCCAGCAGGAGTTCGTAGACCGCCTCATTCTTCTGCTCCACAGGCATGATCTTGTTGACGAGCTCACAGGCGTACTCACCCGCCGTGATGCGGCGGATATCAAGGCGGACATCCGGGAAATACTCCTTCATGTCGCACTGGCTGATAAGATGCACGTCGCTGTTGCGGTACTGGTAATAGACGATGTCGTTGACAGAAAGCTTGTCGAGCGAGGTGTGGAATTTGCGCGGGTCTTTGCGGATCCCCTTCAGGACCCCCTTCACCTTCCCGTGGGAACGGGTATAAAAAAAAGCGATCTTGCTGGTCTCGCGGAGGTCGATCGAACGAAGAACTATCCCTTCGGTGGAAATGATAGCCATGAGAGCATCTCATCCTCTTTACGGTGCATCTCGGCGCGCGCTTCAGGCGAGGCGTCATCGAATCCCAGAAGATGCAGGATGCCGTGCGCCACATAACGCAGCACCTCGCGCCGGGGTGTCTCATCAAAGGCACGCGCATTACGGTAAGCCTGCGCCGGACAAATGACCAACTCCCCGTCGAGAGGGGCGCCGGCGCGGTCCCTGAGGTCAAAGGTGATGATATCCGTAACGTGGTCATGCCCCAGGCGCTCCCGGTTGAGGCGCCGCATCGACACGGGTGTCACGAACACAACGGAAAGCGTCCCGGCTGGCTCGCCCGAACGGCGAAGGAACGTCGCGGCCGCCTTATTGACCGTCAGGCTCGGCAGAGGGACTTTCGTCCGCTGAGGATTTGCTACCGTGATGTCCATTCGTCTTTTTGGCATTGGGATATTTGATACGGACATGGTACATGGCGGCGAGCTCGCGCGAGAACACACCCGTCACCGTATCGATCTCGCGCAGCGTCAGCGCGCATTCATCCAGCTGTCCGTCAATGAACTTGTTGTTGATGATCTTGCGGACCATGTCGCTGATCCTGTTGGGCGTATGCTCATCAAGCCCGCGGGTGGCACCTTCGACAGAATCCGCCAGCATGACAATGGCGGTCTCACGGGTCTGGGGCTTGGGCCCAAGATAGCGGTAATTCTCCTCGCTCACGGATTCTGTTTCCCCCTCGATGAGCGCCTTCTGATAAAAATAATGGATCAGGCTGGTGCCGTGATGCTGCTGGATGAAATCGATCAGCTTGGGGCTCAGCTTGTGCCGGCGCGCGATATCCACGCCTTCCTTCACGTGATTAAGGATCACCAGGCGGCTCATCGACGGCTCAAGGTCGTCGTGCTTGTTGTCGGCCATCATCTGGTTCTCCGTGAAATACTCGGGCTTCACCAGTTTGCCGATGTCATGATAGTAAGAGCCGACACGCACCAAAAGAGCGTTCGCGCCGATAGCGTCGGCCGCGGCGCCCGCAAGGTTGCTGAGGATCAGGCTGTGGTGATAGGTTCCCGGAGCCTCAAAGGCCAGCCGTTTGATAAGAGGCTGCGTGAGCGAGTCCGAAAGTTCCAACAAGCTGAAATTTGTCAGTTCCCCGAAAAGAGTCTCAAATATCTTGAGCGTAGCCAGGACAGCCGCGGCAGATAAAAGGCCGCTGATGAAGAACGGCTGCAGGCCGTTCATCAAAATTTCCCGGGAAAAGACCGGATGCACCAGGAAATAACCCATCGCCTGCACGGCCCCCAGCAACAGCCCCGCGAACAGGACCGTGCCGCGCGTCCGTGTACCGCTGATGGCGTAAGCGCCTGTCAGCCCGCCGATGAAAACAATGATGCAGTAATCCAGCGGCATGCCGATCACAAGGCTCAGGACCGCGGACGCCATGAATGACATGGAGAACGCCAGCTGAAGGTCATTGAACAACAGCATGGCGAGCATGGCCACGCTCGCCACGGGGATAGCGTAAGGCGAAAAATGCAGGAACTCGATCAGGGAACGCCCGGCGAAAACAATGATCGTCAAAAGGAACCCGAGGTGCAGGAAACGTTTGGCTTCGAGATGCCTGAAAAATGCCAAATGACACCCGTAAAAAGCCACCAGCAAAGGGATGATCAAAGAAAGCCCGGCCAGCATGCAGTAACCGAGAAGAACAAAAAAGAAAACACCGGCCGCGATAAAGCCTTTTTTGGGTTTATTTATGATATTTATCATAAGCTTCAATGATCTTCTGTACCAGTTCATGGCGGACCGTGTCCTCGGCCGTCAAATGCACGAATTTGATCTCTTCAACGCCGCGCAGGACCTTCTCCGCTTCGATCAGCCCGATGGGCTGGCCCGAGGGAAGGTCGCTCTGGGTGACATCACCCGTGATGATGGTTTTGGAATCGAACCCCAGGCGCGTCAGGAACATCTTCATCTGTTCGGGTGTTGAATTCTGCGCCTCGTCCAGGATGACGAACGCCTCGTTGAACGTGCGCCCGCGCATGTACGCCAGAGGCGCGACCTCGATGATCCCCTGCTCCGCGTACTGCTCGACCTTGTCGGGCTCGAGCATTTCATAAAGCGCGTCATACAGCGGCCTGAGATACGGCATGACCTTCTGTTCCAGCTCACCCGGCAGGAAACCCAGGTTCTCGCCAGCCTCAACGGCCGGGCGGGTCAAAATGATACGGCGCACTAGGCCTTTCTTGAGCGCGTTGACCGCCATGGCCATGGCAAGGTAGGTCTTCCCCGTGCCCGCCGGGCCGATGCCGAAAACAATATCGAATTTCTTGATGGCTTCAACGTATTCGATCTGCCCCTTGGTCTTGGGCGTGATGAGGCCTCCCTTGACCGGCAGTTCGATCTTTTCCTTGGACAGGCGTTTGAGCCCGTCCTCTTTTTCCGCCTCCGCGACGCGGTTGGCGTACTGGATATCGCGCTTCTTGACGCTGCGGCCGCTCTTGACAATGCCCAGCAGGTAGTTGAAAAGTTCCCCGACCTGGTTGACCTTGTCATCCGGCCCATCGACCCTCAAGCCTTCCTGGATGCGATAAATACGGACACCGAATTCCTTTTCAATGGTCTTCAGGTTCTCGTCGTATTTCCCGAAAAGATGCTGGATATCGCGATTGTCGTCGAACTTGAGGTTCAGGATCATGGGCTGTTTATCTTTCTGTTATTTTGACGGTGTCGGGGATTTCTCATCCAGCGCGGGGATCTTCAACGTGACCCCAGGCTTCAGGAAATTGGGGTCCTTGATCACATCGCGGTTGGCATCGTAGATCTTCGTCCATTTGCTGTAAGAGCCATAGGATCTCTTGGCGATCTTCTGAAGCGTGTCATCTTTCTGGACAACATAACTCACTGGCTCGGCCGCCTGCGGCGCCGCTGTGGCAGCGGGCGAACCACCCTGCGGCGGCGTGAAGTTCTCCTGGGGAGCGGACGGGACAACCGCTGCTTCCGGCGCGGGCTCCTGACCCTGGGCCGTTTTCGGCGCAGCCTTATCCTTCTCCACAACTTCGAGAACAACCATCTTACGGGTCTTGACAGGGCCCTTGTTTTCCTCGCCGGGAACACCCTGGTCCACCCGCGGCCTGTCGACAACGTACGTGCGCGTGCTCACACAACCGGACACAGCGACCAGCGCCGCGCATCCTAATGCCATGGTGAGTACATTCCTGATCATATACCGCCTCCTATATTTTCTTCTTAACCACCGACACAAGTCCCAGGTCCTGCAGCTGCTTCGCGTCGATCGCTGAAGGCGCGTCCGCGAGCGGACAAGCCCCGCGCTGGGTCTTGGGGAACGCAATGGTATCACGGATCGAATCCAGCCCCGTGAGGATGGCCACGAGCCTGTCGAGCCCGTACGCGACACCCGCGTGCGGCGGCGCGCCGTACTCGAACGCGCGCAGCAAAAACCCGAAGCGCGCCTCGACCTCTTCGGCGCTGATGCCGATCGTGTCGAATATTTTTTTCTGGATATCCCGCCGGTGGATACGGATCGAACCGGAACCGATCTCGTTGCCGTTGAGGACAAGGTCATAGGCCCGCGAACGGATCTTCGAGAGGTCCTGCCCCTCCATGAGGGCCACATCATCGGGATGGACCGAGGTGAAGGGATGATGCTCGCTTTCCCAGCGTTTCTCCTCGGCATTCCACTTGAACAACGGGAACTCCGTCACCCACAGGAACGCGAACTCTTCCTTGTTGGTCTTGTCTTTACGGATATCCGGCTTGTCGCAACCGTACTGGGACATGGCCTGGGCATGCGTCATGCGCGGGAACGGTGTCGGCAGGTCAATGCCCTTGACCTCCTTGAGGATCGTCCGGAACATGCGCTCCGTCACCGCGTAAACATCTTCCTCGTCGACAAACGACATTTCCATGTCGATCTGGGTGAACTCCGGCTGACGGTCCGCGCGCAGGTCCTCGTCCCTGAAACATTTGACGACCTGGTAATAACGGTCCATCCCCGAAACCATCAACAACTGCTTGAAAAGCTGCGGCGACTGGGGCAGGGCGTAGAACTGGCCCAGGTTCAAGCGCGAAGGCACCAGGAAATCCCGTGCGCCTTCGGGCGTGGATTTCGTCAGGACAGGGGTTTCCACTTCAATGAAATTTTCACTGTTGAGGAACGCCCTCACCGTGGCAGCGAGTTTATGGCGGGTCAGGAGTGTTTCGCGCATCTTGTCGCGGCGCAGGTCCAGATAACGGTAGGTCAGGCGCAGTTCTTCGGTGACATCACTGTCGCTGTCGATCTCGAACACCGGGACCTTGCTCTCATTGAGGATCTCAAGCTCCTTCGCCAGGAGTTCGACACCACCCGTCGCCATATCCTTGTTCACGTTCTTGTCCGGACGCACGCTCACCGAACCTTTAATGCGGATCACGAACTCAGGCCCAAGTTTTTGGGCGGTCTCATGGGCCGGTTTGGCCACGGAGGGGACAAAAACGACCTGGGTGATGCCATAACGGTCGCGGATATCAATGAAAATGAGCTTGCCATGGTCGCGGCGGCGATGGACCCAGCCGGTCAAAACAACTTCCTGGTCTTTGTGGGCGGGACGGAGCTCGCCACACGTATGCGTGCGTAACATATTGATGACCTTTCTATGCCCGGACGATCCGGAGCTTTAATTCTTCCACGAGCCGGTCTTTGCTGACACGCGCCTGCGCGCCAGTGGCCATGTCCTTGATCGTGACCTCACCGCTCTTCATTTCTTCTTCACCCAGGACCAGGACGAACGCGGCCCCGAGCTTGTTCGCCTGCTCGAACTGTTTCTTGACAGGCCGTCCGGCGCCAAAATCCATATCCGCGGCGATCCCCTGCCGCCGCAAAAGGTCGACGCAGGCGAGCACATCAGCCGCGAATTCCGGTTTCCCGGCGATAACAAAAGCGTCCAGCGACGACTTAACAACGACCTGCTTTCCCTGCGCTTCCAAAGCGAGAAGGATCCGTTCGATCCCGAGCGCGAAGCCAATGGCGCCGACCGGTTCAGGGAACCGCCGGTCTCCCCCGTCAAGCTGTTCGATGAGGCCATTATAGCGCCCGCCGGCCCCGAGCGCATCCTGCGCGCCAAGCCCGGCGTACGAGACCTCAAAAACGGTATGCGTATAATAATCCAAACCCCGCACCAGCTGGGGCGACACTTCATAAACAACACCCAGTTGATCCAGGCTTTGCTTCACCTGCTCGAAATACGCGCACCCGCTGTCCGACAGATGCCGCGTCCCGATATCCAAGCCCTGGATCACATCACGGCAGGCCTGGTCCTTGGAATCCAGCAGGCGAAAAACATTGCGCTCATACTGCCCCTTGCATTCATCGCTCAAATGGGCGATCTTGCCGTCAAGGGCCGAGCGCAGCCACGCCGCAAAATTCTTTTTGTCCTCGGCACTCCCCAGGCTGTTGATCCTGAGCTTGAAGTCACTGACACCGAATGATTTGAGCAAATGGATGCATAGCGCGATCATCTCCGCGTCCAGCAAAGGATGGTTCGCGCCGCGGCCAATGGCTTCCGCCCCGATCTGATGGAATTGGCGCAACCGGCCCTTTTGGGGCCGCTCGCCCCGGAACATCGGGGCAATATAAAAAAGCTTGGAAAGGAACACTTCACGGCCGATATCGTACTGGTTGTACGCCCGGACCACCGGCGCCGTACCCTCAGGGCGCAGCGCGAACTGCGCGTCTTCAGCCGCATTGGTGACGCGCTGACTTTTAACCTCAAGGAGCTGTTTATTGACAACTTCCGTTGTCTCACCCAAAGAACGCTTGAACAAACCTGTTTCTTCAAAAACAGGGGTGCGTATCTCACTATAATTATACAATTTAAAGAGCGTCCGGGAAGTTTGTTCGATA
Organism: Candidatus Omnitrophota bacterium; assembly: GCA_903861305.1. Taxonomy (GTDB): domain Bacteria; phylum Omnitrophota; class Gorgyraeia; order Zapsychrales; family Fredricksoniimonadaceae; genus Fredricksoniimonas. The sequence goes on from CAIOTT010000007.1 coordinate 62,755, forward strand.
TTTTGCCATGCGGCGATCTGCTCAGGAAGGATATCGCTGGTGCCGCGGGGAGCTGATATTTTCACGTTATTTGATCTTCTGTTTCATCTCTAGACCGGGTTTGAACACGACCACACGCCGGGGCGGGACCGGAACACTGGCGCCGGTACGGGGATTACGGCCAAAACGCGCGCGGCGTTCCTTGATCTTGAAAACCCCGAAATTCCGTAACTCTACCTTTTCGTTACGGTTGAGGCTCTCCACGATCACATCAAACGTTTTCTGAACGATCTTTTTCACGTCGACCTGCTTGATGCCGGTCATATCCGTGATCTTGAGAACTATATCCTTTTTCGTCATAAGGCAAAACCTCCTCAAATTTTGTAACCATCGTACCAACAAGGCTTTAGAAAGTCAACTATTATAAAACAACCATGTTGCCGCTGAAGATCAAGGCTTATCCCGAAGCAACATAAAGCCTTTAACAAGGCCTGGCTCAACTCTCCTTGCCAACCCGGACATTGCCTTGAAGTTCAGTGAAAATAGCCATGGCATGTGCGGGCGTGATCTCCAGGATGGTCGGCAATAACCCGTCGATATTCATCATGGCCGGATCCTGCATGGACAAAGGCAACGGCATCCCGGCCCCATCACGACGGATCTGCATCTCCACCAGATCCGCGTCAAGATCAATACCACCCTTGAGGGCAGTTGCCGCCTTATCAGGTGTGCCAGCCGAGGAAACAGGAACATACGCCTTGAATCTGGTCGTATTCACGCTCTTCCAATCGTGCCGCAAACCTTGTTTATACCCGATCTTCTCGTCAACTTTCTGGATCATGACCGGCAAAGGGCCATTGGAAAAAACTTTTAATGCCTGCACCACGCGACGGCCTATGACCGGCTGCTCCAGCATGTTCAAATTCCCGAGAAGCGGGTTATGCCCTAACCCGTTGTATGATTGGAACAAGCGCGCCAGCGACTCACCGTTGTTAACGCCCTGCACCTTCGACAATCTTGAAAAAATATGTAATTGCTTCTCCATATACAAAACGCCATTGACAACAACGAACGCCCTTCGCATGTCTTCGCCGCTCCTGGCGTATTTTTGCAAAACATGTTGGGCCAGTCTGGTGTCTTCAGGCCTTATCGTACCCTGGTCGTGGATCTGATATATATCCCCATCTTTGCCGAACATATCCAATTGTGTTTCCGTATAACCCAATGCCAGCGCGACCAGCGGATCGATCTCGATCTTCAATTCCTGGCTTACCCGACGGATCCAATACACCGTGTCTTCCAGCATCCTGGCATCCAGCAACCGCTGGACCATGTCCGGACGGCTGAACGTGCCTTCCACGCCATAAAGCGTGCCCTTGACCGCATACCTCGTGGTTGTCACAGGCCCGTTCCAATTGGGAAACGCGTAATGATCCTCCTTCTTTTCCGCATTCCAGCTGTAATAGGGCGCATTCACCACAACCAGGGACTCCACGCTTGAACTATGAACAATATGATCTTCCAGCAAACTTTCATTGATGGCAAATTTATGTTTCTTGAGGACATTGTAAATATAACGCCGTCCGTTCGTATTCCCCGCCGGATTGAACAATTCTGCCGCCAGGACGTGATAGCTTTGATCACGTTCCTGAGAAAACGGGACATCCAGCCTTTTGACCAGCCCTTCCAGTATCCCCAGGCGGACAGCCAAAGGCGCCGTTTGCAATGCCTTGAATTCGTTGCTGAATTTCTCACGGGAAACCTGCGCGGCCAGTGAATTGAACAATTCAGCCCGTTTCTCACCCTTGCCCTGGTTCACCTGCGCCAAAGACGCCGTATGCACCTTCAACGGAACACCAGTGCCATATTGAACCGACGGTTCCCTGGATAACGTCATCTCTTCCATGCGAAGGTCGTCCTTCAGATTGATCGGCACAGATCCCGCGTTCAGACCTGTAACGATAACGAGCTGCGCCCCTTTTGTTAGGTCCAGATCAGGCTGATTCTTTAGTATGGACCTTAGGTCAATGACAGTACGGCCATCACTCCCGGCGTGGAAAACATCACTGAGACCATAATGCGCATTATCCGTCCCGCGCATATCCTTCCTTTTCTGATCAATGACCTGAACAACGAAGTTCCCTTCTCCCCGCGATTGCAGGTGCAGGGCCTTGAACCGGGTAAGATCACGTGCCCCTTCAGGAAGATCGACCACAAAAACCCGCCATGCCGGATGATCCGCGTTGGACCCAAGCTGGTCGGAATATTCATGGATCTGACCGCCTGAGAAATTCACCGTCCCCTGCACTGATCCGGATACGGCCGATCGCGGTTGCAACTGCCCCGCGGCGATCGCTTCGGAGGACGGTGCCATCATCATGACGCCCGCCGCCAGCATAAGGCCGCCCGCGATGCTCTTATACCCACCTAATACATTTTTCAAAGAACGGCCCTGCTCACGCACAACCTCAAGCACGACCGTGGCCCTGTCGATCAAGCCCCGGGCATGCACAACAAACGCCTGCTGCGCCGCGGTAAGCCGCCCGGCCAGGTCAACCACACTGACCTGCGCCAGATCATATGAGACCGTCCCGCCGGAGAAATACTTCCTGGGAATGATCTCCTGGGTCTGCGGGTCAACATCCTCCTTGATGAAATTAAACACGCCGACCTTGTAGGCCTGAAGATATTTCTGATAGATCCGCTCATCTTCCGAAAGGTCCTCCAGCTTAACACCAGCCACTTTCCCCTTGTCCGCGTAAACCTGGCCCAGCAGGCTCTCTTTGAGGCTCTTTTTGAACCATGTGGCCATGAGCATGGCGCTGTAAACCTGCCTCAGCGGCGCAAAATTCTCGCCTTCATTCACTTCTTTCTCAAGAAGAGGGATCACAACCTCACGGACCACCTGTTTGACATCGTCCACCGCCACAGCATGCCGGGCCCCTTCAATGTTGTCCGACCCCGGGCGACGGGACTGCTGCGCGGCAAGATAATCCGTCTCCATCATGACCTTCAAATGGTTCTCAACGATCAGCGCCGTATCATATTTTTGGTAGATCGTGGCCGTGGCAGGCACGATCCAGACCTTGTTGAACATGTCCAGCGGGATATCCGTCGTGCCGTATTTCTCATAGACAGCCGCGTAGACTTTTTTCCAGAACGCCTTGCCCGCAGTTTGTTCAGGGTGGATCAAAGACGCCGTGATCTGCTTGAGCAAATAATCCTGCGCCAGGAGGTCGCGCCCCATTTCGGTCAGGCTGAAATTATCAGGGATGATACGGTCATGCTCAAAGGGTGAAAGGTTCACCCACATGTCCTTGTTGGGCAGGGCCAATGACGCAAGGAAATACTTCACAAGCTTGCGGTATTCATCGCGCTTGACATCATCGGACAACGGCGCCTCGCCGCGCATGAACAGGAAATTAAAACGGAAGGGATCTTTGGCATCCAGCTGGATACCAGCCATCAAGGCCGGGTCATGCCTGCCGCTCAACGGGACCATGTCACCAGGCACAGGCATGGCCACGACCGTCTGGGCCCATCCGGCGGATACGCTCGTGGTCATAAATACCACAAGCATGACAAGACTTATGGCCTTGCTGAACATGCCTCTTATACCCATCTTCACCACATCCTTTCCAGGCTCAATCCGACCAACTGATCAAGGCCATGGGATCACTGACAGGGACAATATTAAAGATCACCGGCGTTAGCCCGTCGACCTGAAGCCCTTCCATACCGGAAATATCGCTATTCATATCTGATCCCTTGCCGCTTGTCTTTAACTGCAAATTCTGCGGATTAAAGTCAACACCACCCAGATCCTTAATGCCTGGTTTTTTTATCGCCGCCTGGCCATTATCAGCGGCTATCATTTCATTTTGCGGTGAAGCCACGGCAACATAGGGATCTTCCGCCTCACTTCCGTAATTCTTGATAAAAAACCGGACAGCATCAAAAAACCCCATCAACCTCGCCGTGACGGTAACGGTCGAATATAAAAGAGCGTTATACAGCGACCATTTCAACGCCTTCCACACCGCACCGTTATTTCGGGCATTGCGGTCAGAAATAGAATACATGCATGAAATGGCTGTGAAGATAGCCATTTCCACAGGCAACCCTATCAGCATGGCCATGAAAGGATCTCGCGCTAACGGGAATACCCCAAGCCCCGCCATTAACGCGATGCGCATCCCGGTGTTCAGCACGGTCACAATTCCCAGACGGCTCAATTCCTTGATCTCCTTCACATAAAAACCTTTCTCATTCACAACCACCTTGGTTGTTCCCCTCGCCCATCTTCTTCTTTGTTTGAAGTAATCCCCGTACGTATCCACATCCATATTGACTATATTAAGATCATTAAAATAGGCGACTTTATGTCCCTGCTTCATCAATTTGACCGTGATCAACAGATCCCCGGTCTCAAAATCCGGCACCATATCCTGCAATACGGCCAACAACCGATCCGAGCGAAAGATCCCGCCCCGTCCGTTAATGACCCACATCTGATTCACTTTCCCTAATAAACGATTAACGAACCGCATCGAAACGAAATCCGAGTACTGGGCTTTTTGCAGGAAACTTGGCTTTTCCGGGAGATAAATATCATACTGGAACGCCAGGCCGGAAATATCCTGATCGTCCATGTAAGCCGCGGCCTGATTGATCAAGCCATCCAGCTTCTTGTCTTTATGCGAAGGCATCATGATGGAATCCGCGTCCAGCAAGATCGTCTTTTCCGTCAGCCGGCCCTGTCTTTTGAACATTTCAAGGACGTCGCGGATAGCGCCTTCCTTTTTCTTGTTCTGCGTTAAATGCACCACTTCGATCCCTTCTTTCGCTTTCCAGGCATCCAGTATGGCTTTGGTCCCGTCAGTAGAGGCATCATTGACAAAAGTGACTTTGTGCAAATAACCTTCCTTCTTGATCTGCTGCAAGATGAACTCCAATTTGACGGCCTCATTGAACACGGGGATAACAATGTTGTAATCCGCCGGCTTTGCGTCAGGATAATAGGGAATATGCAACTGCGCGTTATCCCTGGCAAGATAATGAAGGTCCGAGATCTCCGCTTCTTCAGGCGACTGTCCCTCGGCCTTATCTGCCCCATGCTTTATGACAAGTTTCAACAGTTCTTCCCGAACAGGATCAGCCACTTGAGAACCCACCTCCTCATTCAATGCGCGAAGCTCACCGGCAGGAACAAGAAGCTGGAAGGGGATCTGCAATGCTTCTTTGGGTATGTTGGGATCCACGGGCTCCTCCACTACCTCCACCCTTGTGATATTCTTCAGGCTGAATCCCGGATCTTCGCTTTGCATCGCATTGGCCGCCGCGCTGATCGTGGCGATCATGGCAACAGGATCGACCGTTCGGCGCGTCCCGCCGTCCATATAAGCCACAGGATATACAAACGGCATCTCTCGCCCGTCAAGGCGGACCTTAACACGGCCCCTTTCTTCAGAGAGCTTTGCAAACAGCTCCACATCTTCCATGCCGACGGCCACCGGTGTTTCAACGGCCTCTTGAGCGGCAGCATTATCAAAATTCCCGCCGCCCAGGACCAACGGGTCAAATTTGGCAAACGCAAAAGCATAGTAAACACTGGCGACAGAGGCATACCCGCCCGGCGTATTCCAGCCCAGGTCTGTCGGGACATTCGCCGCCACCTCGCCATTCGTATGAACAGCATACGGCGCGACCAAAGCCCCGTCCCTTACCGTGAAATACGCGCCCAGGCTGGCAACAAGGCCTTCATATTTCTTTTGATACGCATCCTCATTCGATTTATAAAACCTTTTTAACGTCAGATCCTTTGCCGCTGCCTCTTGATGCCTGTACTCCTGGGCGAGGTGCAAATACCGCAAGGCGAACTGCGAGGACCATTCAATGTGAACGATCTTCGCATTGCGCCCATAAGGGAATGTCACGCCCTTGAACGCCGTGCCCTCGTAAACGCCGCGCTCCCGTTCGGTAACACTGATCATTGTTTCATACGTCCGCAGCCGTTCGAGCCTGTCTTTTCCGAAGCGGGGATCCGCCAACATGCGCTCCAGGGGCGCCCAACTGATAATATCGGGTGCAAAATACTCCGGTGCGTCTTTACGCCATTGGCCCTGCTGATAACTTTCCCCCCTGGCAAACGTATGTGTTTGCGGATCGTACATTTTCGTTATCAAGTAATTATAGATATCGTCCGCGGCTTTCTTGTACTGGGCCTTGCGCGTTGCCGCAAAAAGCATGTCAAAGAAGTAAAGCGCGGATTCATTGGCTTCCGTTGACTTGGCATTCCATTGCCGGTCGAGATCGCTCCCTTCAATAAATTGCCCGCGGGGGCCGTAGCGCAGGCCGCCGTCGACAGCTTGAAGTTTCATTAAGAAATCAGCCCTTTCCAGGGCAAATCTCAGGAGATCAGGGTCACTTGTCCTGGCGTAATTCTGCAAGGCCGCCATGCCGATCCAGGCATTATCCCCCGCGGAAACCTTGAATTCCCACCGGTCCCACCAGTTCGGCTCATTGAATTGGGTAATGCGAATATTATTGAAGATACCGCCTGCCGGGGCATAATTCACGTTGATCGTATGCGGCGCGTTCTCACCTGCGGCCACGGTGTTATTCCTTGAAAATGTTTTAAGGATCTTCCCGCCATTCTGTCCCCCCGCCCCCAGGATCGCCCTTAAGGCAAGGTCATACGTCTGGGCCCCATACGCACTATGCGGTGAACTGTCCCCATAATGGCTGAGTGAAAAACCTGTCACAGGGTTCGACCGGGCGTCGAAGAAACTAAAGAACTTTTTAATATTCTGCCGCTGTAACGCATCAGGAATGGCGGCAAATACTTTTTCAGGATCTGCCAGCAACATGGCCCCAGCCGCCAAAAGCCCCTTGATGAAGTTCCGCCTGCTTACAGACGGCCCGGCGGCATCCCTTCCCGTTGACGCAACGGCATTACGGGATCGTTTCAAAGGATCAAAATATGTCGCCACGGAAAATCTTTTCCCTCTAGAAAAAGATCCCATCGCCTGATCCCTGGAACGCGGCGTGAGCTCTACCATATTTAACAACGCCCCCCCCGAAAAATATTTCCTGGGGATCATCGTTTGATCAACAGTGTCATGCTCTTCCCGTATAAAGTTAAAGACACCTTTCTTAAAAGCCTCCAGATACATGGCATATATCTTGTCTTTGCTCTGAGGACCTTTGAACTCCACGCCCAGCACCTTGTTCTGTCCCACATACGCGCTGTTCAAAAATCCCTTTTGGACGCTGCGTTTGAACCATGTCGCCAGGACCAGGGAAGAATATACCTGCCTTAACGGCGCAAAATTCTTCCCCTCGTTCACTTCCTTCTCGATCTCGGGCAATATGATCTCGCGCATGACCGCTGAAGACAACCGGTTGACCTTGTCGCTCTGCGGGAGCTGCTGATCGCTCACGCCGGCATGGTTGTTCTTGAACGCGAGGTAGTCCACATCAAGCATCACCTTTAAATGGGTATCCACGACAATGGCCCTGTCACCGTCCTCATAAATGCCCGCGGTCCCCGGGACGACCCACACCTTATTGAACGTATCCACAGGGACATCGGTTGTGCCGAACTCCTGCTCGGCCCTGGCATAGACCCGATCCCAAAAATCTTTTCCCAACCCCTTTTCAGGATTGATCAATGACGCTGACACTTGTTTCAAAATATAATCCTGGGCCAGCAGGTCCCTCCCCATCTCGGTATTGCCGAAAGCCTCCGGGATCATCCGGTCTTTTTCATAGGGGGAAAGATTGACCCACAGATCATCTTCAGGCACTGTTAAAGCAGCCAGGAAATACTTGATCAGTTTTGTAGCCTCCTGCTTGAACGCGCTCCTGCTGTCCTTCATCAGCTGAGAATCGCCCGAATCAATGATGAAATCAAATCTGAAAGGATTTTCCGGGAAAATTTTTATCCCTTTAAGGACCGGGGGGATAAACGCTGAACTGGGGTTAAGCATGCCCCCGGGTTTGGGCAATGTCTGGGCCTGTTGCCCCGGCATGAACACCTGGGCATAGGACGGCGGCATAAAACTGTCCGCCAGGAACGTCGTCAGGATCATGAACACAATAACTTGGCGCATAGAACCTCCCACAAGGTCAATCAGCATCAAACGTCGCGGCATTTCCTTAACTATAGGAAAAACGTCAAACCACCGCTATAAGTATGCTATTTGTATGCGATTAAACAAGGGACAGGAGGCTAGAATGAGAAAACGTTTTCTTCCCCGAATACTCACGAAAATACCTGAGGAAGCCGACGCAATAACGAAGAAGGAGAATAATAAACCCGGAACCCGTTCTCACCTGCCATGAACTTGAACGCAACGCTATTATGGTTGAGGGTACCGATCTGCAGATGAACAGGCACATTGCCGGTTATTAGATATCGGAGGAAAATTACGCGTACAGCAACCGGCCCTTGGGTTTCGGAATCGAACGCCCCAGTTCCTGGGCAGCCTCGATCCATTGACGCGTCACGATTTCAACATTCCTGATCGCTTGAGCCCGGGTCGCCCCATCTGCCATACACCCCGGAAGCTCAGGGACATCCGCAATAAAAGCACCATCGTCCTTGCTCCAGTAAATAATGACTTCATATTTGGAATCAGACATTGCCCTCTCCCATTTTGTATTTCAGGATCAATCCACGAACCTGTTTTACCTGATAAGGCTTGGCTTTACCTGATCTGGATTGAATATTAATGATCTCTTCAACGCCCTCCATTGAGAAAACATAATGACTCCCCCGGATCCTTTTACTAAAACCCAGCCATTCCAGCAATTGACAAAGATCCGAAAATGAAATATTGGCGTCACTGGAACCCCTGAGAATAATCTCTAATAACTTTGCGAACTTCGTCATAAGTAAAGACTAACATATGCCTTAGTTAATGTCCAACGGCCTACAAAACCACCCGGAACCCATTCTCGCCGACCACGGACTTGATCTCATCCATCAGGACCTCGCTCGGGGTCACGTAAAGCTCGCGCCCGACCTTGATCTCGACGCTTTTGTGGTTGCGGGTATCGATCTGCAGGTGGACCGGGACATTGCCGGGGAACCGTTCGAACTTTTTCTTGATCAGGGGCAATTTGTCGGGGCCGATCCTGGTCATGTCGACACGGATCAGCTTGACCAGCTGGTAGATCTCGTTGATGTCCCTCAGTTCATCCACCACGATATTCCGCTGGCCTGAGGGCTTGCCATCCTTGCCCTTGCGCGAAAGGATCTTGCCCTTGACGACAACAACAGCCCCGTCCTTGATGTGGCTGCCGACGACCTTGAATATCTCGGGAAAAGCCACCGCCTCCGCGGTCCCTTCAAGGTCTTCCAGGGTCAATATGGCCATGCGCTCCCCGCGGCTCTTGGTGACCGTGTATTTGACCCCGTTGATCATGGCAATGAGGTTCACCGGCTGGTTTTCCATCATGCCGGGGATCCTGGCTGTTGTGGCATTGGTGAACGTCTGGATCTCGACCGTATACATATCCAAAGGGTGCCCGCTCAGATAAAAACCGAGGAGTTCCTTCTCGAACGACAAAACCTGCTGCTGCGGCCATTCTTTCATGTCAGGGAACACGTCAGGCTTGGCCACAAAACCCCCGGAATCCTCGCCCATCGAAAAAAATGACAACTGCCCGGCCTGGGCGTCCTTCTGACGGCTGGTCCCGCCATTCAGCGCCTGGTCAAGGACAGCGGCCATCTGGGAGCGCTTCGCGCCAAAACTGTCGAATGCGCCGCATTTGATGAGCGATTCCAGCACCTTGCGGTTGCAGGCGCGCAGGTCAACGCGCTGGCACACATCAAAGATCGACTTGAACTTCCCGCCTTTCTCACGTTCCGTGACAAGAGACTCGATCGCGCCGGCCCCCACGTTCTTCACGCTCAAAAGGCCGTAGCGGATGGCGTCCTTGCCCACAACGGAAAAGAACGCCAGGCTCTCATTCACGTCGGGCGGCAGCACTTTCAGGCACATGGCCTCGGCAGCCTTGACGTAATCCACGATCTTGTCGAGATTGTCTTTTTCGTTGGTCAGCAGCGCGCACATGAACTCAACGGGATAATTCGCCTTAAGATAAGCGGTCCGGTAAGTGATGACGGCATACGCCGCGGAGTGGGAACGGTTGAAGCCGTAACCCGCGAATTTGTCGATAAGGTCGAACAGATGGTTCGCCTCGTCCTCGGGGATGGCGTTCACACGGGCGCAGCCTGTGACAAAAGACGCGCGGACCTTGGCCATAACATCCGCCTTCTTCTTGGACATGGCGCGCCGCAGATTGTCCGCTTCAGCCATCGAGAATCCCGCCAGTTCGCACGCCATCTGCATGACCTGCTCCTGGTAAATGGCGACCCCGTAACTGTTCTTGAGCACTTTTTCCAGCTTCGGATGAAGGTACTGGACCGGCGCCTCGCCGCGTTTGCGCATGACGAAATCATCGGCCATGCCGCTGCCCAGGGGGCCTGGACGGAATAGCGCCAGCAAAGCGATGATATCCTCGAATTCCGACGGTTTGCTCCGGATGAGGAGATTCTTCATCCCATCGCTTTCCACCTGGAAGATCCCGGCGCTGTCACCCCGGCTCAGCAATTCATAGGTTTTCTTGTCATCCAGGGGGATCTTGCGGATATCGAGGTCGATCCCGCGGGTCCGTTTGATAATGTGCAAAGCGTCCTCAATGAGCGTGAGCGTCTTGAGGCCGAGAAAATCCATCTTGAGAAGGCCGATCTTTTCGACACCCTTCATGGTGTAGGCGGTCGTGATCTGGTCCTCGACCTTGTAAAGCGGCACATATTCCTGCAGCGGCCTGTCGGAAATGACAACCCCCGCGGCGTGCACGGAAGCGTGCCGCGAAAGGCCTTCCAGGACCTTGGCGATGTCCATCAGACGCCGCGCGGTATCATCCATGGCAATAATTTCTTTAAGCTGAGGCTCGGCGTCAATGGCCAGGTCAATGGTCACATGCAGCGCCTCACCGTTCTCATCGAGGATGCGGTCCGGGATTAGCTTGGCGATGCGGTCCACATCCGCGTACGGCAAACCGAGTGCCCGGCCCACATCGCGCACGACGGCCTTGGCCTGAAGGGTCCCAAAGGTAATGATCTGGGCCACATTCTCGCGCCCGTATTTCTTGGTGACATAATCGACAACCTCGCCCCGGCGTTCGAAGCAAAAATCAATGTCGATATCCGGCATGCTGACGCGTTCAGGATTAAGGAACCGTTCAAAGAAAAGCGAATACTTGATCGGGTCGAGGTCCGTGATCCCCAGGAGGTAGCTCACAAGGCTCCCGGCGGCCGAACCTCGGCCGGGACCGACGGGAATATTGCAGCTCTGCGCGTAATGGACAAAATCCCAGACGATCAAGAAGTAACCGACGAACCCCATTTTAGCGATCTCTTTAAGCTCGAACTCAAGCTGCTTGATGACATTCTCAGGGATATCCTTCCCATAACGCTCGACGGCCCCTTGAAGGCACAGGCGCTTCAAATAGCCTTCATTCGTTTCTCCAGACGGAGCGGTGTATTCGGGGACATGGTAGGACCCAAACTGGAGTTTTACGTCGCACTTCGCGGCGATCTCCAGCGTGCTGGCCACAGCCTGGGGCGCCCAACTGAACAGCGATGCCATTTCTTCACCGCTCTTGAAATAGAACTGGTCGGAATTCATCCGCATGCGCTTGGGATCGGAAAGGGCTGTCTGGGTCTGGATGCACAACAACGCCTCATGCGCCTCGTAATGCGCGTACTCCAGGTAATGGACGTCATTCGTGGCGACCAGAGGGATATTCATCTCGCGGGAAAGTTTCAGCAGCCCTTCATTGACGACGCGCTGCTCCGGAAGGCCATGCTCCATGACCTCCAGGTAATAATCGCCGGGTGCGAATATCTGCCGGTATTGATCGGCAGCACGGCAGGCCTCTTCGTATTTACCGGCGGATAAACGCGCGGGAACCTCTCCTTTCAGGCAGGCCGAAAGTCCGATGAGCCCTTTGGCATGCCGCGCCAGGATCTCCTTGTCGATGCGCGGTTTATAATAAAACCCTTCAAGGTAACCCGCGGAAACAAGTTTCATCAAGTTGGAATAACCGTCAAGGTCTTTGGCGAGAAGGACGAGGTGTGCTGTGCCGCGCTGATCGCCGCTGCGTTCCTGCCGCGCCCCCGGTGCGACATACACCTCACACCCGATGATGGGCTTGACGCCTTCATTATGGGCGTACTCGTAGAACTCCAGCGCGCCGAACATGTTGCCGTGGTCCGTGATCGCGACCGCGGGCATGCCGGAGGCTTTGGCTTTTTTGACAAGTTCCTTGAGGCGGCAGGCGCCGTCAAGGAGGCTGTACTGGGTATGGACGTGAAGATGGACGAAAGGTGTGGACATCGACTATCCGGCTCAAAGCACGGAGGCTGGTTTTAGCCAGCCTCCGTTATTGAAAAGGTCATTCCCATTCAATGGTGGCCGGCGGCTTGGAACTGATGTCATAGACCACACGGTTGACACCACGAACCTCATTGATGATACGGTTGGATATCTTGCCCATAAGGTCATACGGCAAATGGACCCAGTCCGCGGTCATCCCGTCGAGACTGTTGACGCAGCGCAGGGCAATGACATTTTCATACGTGCGCTGGTCACCCATCACGCCAACGGTCTTGATCGGCAACAGCACCGCGAACGACTGCCATACTTCACTGTAAAGTCCGGCGCGCTTCATTTCCTCAAGCACACGTTCATCCGCCTCGCGGAGGATGGTGAGCCTTTCCTCGGTCACATCACCAAGGATGCGGATGGCCAGACCAGGGCCGGGGAACGGCTGGCGCTTCAGGATGGACTCCGGCACCGCCAGATGTTTGCCGATAACACGGACCTCATCCTTGAAAAGCTCACGGAAAGGTTCAAGCAGTTTCAGGTGCAGGTCCTTGGGAAGACCGCCGACATTGTGATGGCTCTTGATCACCGCGGAAGGACCGCCCGTCGGAGAGATCGATTCGATGACATCGGGATAAAGCGTGCCCTGACCGAGGAATTCAGCCCCCTTGATCTTCTTGGCCGCTTCCTGGAACACCTCAACGAAGACCCTGCCGATGATCTTGCGCTTTTGTTCAGGATCTGTGATGTCTTTCAATTCATCGAGAAAACGCTTCTGGGCATCGATGACATTAAGGTTGATCTTGTAATACCCCTTGAACGTCTTCTGGACCGAAGCCACCTCGTTCTTGCGCAGGAGGCCGTTATCCACAAAAATGCACTGCAGGTTGTTACCGATAGCCTTATGGATCAGGACCGCCGCGACCGATGAATCAACGCCGCCTGAAAGCCCCAGGATGACCTTCTTCTTGCCGACCTCTTCCTGCAGCTTGCGGATCGCCGCATCAATGAAACGATCCATGGTCCAGCGCGGCAGGCAGCCGCAGATCTGGATCACGAAATTCTGCAGGACCTGGGTGCCCCGCTGGGTATGCACGACTTCGGGATGGAACTGCACACCGAACACCTTCTTGGAACGGTTGCCCATGGCCGCACAGCTGTTATTCAGCGTATGCGCAAACGTCTCAAATCCGGGAGGAAGCTTGATGATCTCGTCACCGTGGCTCATCCACGACGTCAGGTTCGTCGGCAGGTTCAAAAAGAGATCCCGGTTGGAATCAATGAAAAGTTCGGCCCGGCCATATTCACGGTCCTTGCACTTGTTGACCTTGCCGCCAAGCATCTGCGTGATGACCTGCATGCCGTAGCAAACACCGAGGATCGGGATGCCGAGGGTGAAAATACCCTTGTCCGGATGCGGCGCCCCCTGGTCGTAAACGCTCATTGGCCCGCCGGAAAGGATGATCCCCTTGGGCGCAATATCCTTGATCTCCTGAGCGCTGATATTAAAAGGAACGATACGGCTGTACACCTTGCTCTCGCGGATGCGCCGGGCGATAAGCTGGGTGTACTGAGAACCAAAATCAAGGACAAGGATAACATCCTTGGTCTTGAGCTGTTTGACCCTGATATGAAGCGTTTTGGATGATCCGGCCAGCAGGGTGACCTGCTTGCGCTCCATGAAATGCCCGCTCCTGAACCCGCCCTTTTTGAACGCAGGCTTCCCGAAGTTCCTGACAACCTTCTTCAAAGGCTTCGGTGCTTCGACCTTAGCCGAAGGTTGAACCGGTTTCTTCACCGCAACATTGACCGGTTGCTTGACGGAAGTTACAGAAGATTTTGGCATTTGGATTCCACTTTCCACCATTAAAGGTTACTTGCCCATCCCGATTTTCTGGCTCATCTGGAAAACCTTGCCCTCGCTCTGGAACGAATGCGCGATGATGATCTCGACATCATGCATTTCCTTGATGTTGGAAGCACCCAAAGACCCCATGGACGTCTTGAGCGCGCCCACGAGATTCTGCGAACCGTCATCGACCTTAGCCGGGCCCAGAAGGATCTCTTTAAGCGTGCCGGCCTGCCCCACTTTAACGCGCGTCCCGCGCGGAAGGTTCGCGTTAGAGGTGGCCATGCCCCAGTGATAGCCGCGGCCGGGCGCCTCGAACGCTTTCGCGAAGGCAGAGCCGACCATGCACGCGTCACCGCCCGCGGCGATCGCTTTGCATATTTCGCCGCCGATGCGCATGCCCCCGTCCGTGATGATCGGGACATATCTACCCTTGCGTTTGAAATGATAATCACGCGCCGCCGCGCAATCTACCGTCGCTGTGATCTGCGGCACGCCGATGCCGAGGACCCCACGGCTCGTGCACGCGGCACCAGGCCCAATGCCGACGAGGATCGCGGCAACGCCGGCTTCCATCAATTCCAGCGACACATCATAACTGACCGTGTTGCCCAGGATCACAGGTATCTTGGCCTCACGGCAAAATTTCTCGATATCAAAAGCTTTGTACTCGGTGGCCACATGGCGGACCGTTGCCACGGTTGACTGCACAACGAACATATCACATCCGGCATCGATGGCAATATCTCCGAACTTCTTGGCATTCTGCGGGATACAACTCACGATCGCAGGGACCTTGTGCTTCTTGATCTCCTCGACACGTTTGGCAATGAGCGCTTCTTTGACAGGCTTGGTATAAAGGCTCTGGATCAGCTTGGTCGCCTCGTCCGGCGTCGCTGAAGCGATCTGGTCAAGTATCTCGTCGGGATTTTCATAGCGGGTCTGGATCCCGTCAAGATTAAGGACCGCGATACCGCCCAGCTTCCCCATCTCGACAGCGAACTTCACGTTGACAACACCGTCCATGGACGCGGCCAGGATCGGGATATCGAACTTCATTTTCCCGATAGACCAGCTGGTATCAACTTCATTAGGATTTACGGTTTTATCACCAGGAACAAGGGCAACTTCATCGAAACCATAGCAACGGCGGGCTCTACGATTGATACCTATCCAGTCAGCCATGAAACCTAACCTCCGTAATTTGAATTACTTATGAAAGAAATAACAAATTTTACAGTTTTGTACCGAGTTTAGCCTTATATTTTATAATAATATAAGGAAAAGTCAAACAGAAAAAGGCATCTGCGTGGATGCAAATGCCTCTTTCATGACCTGTATAACATGATTCTTGCGGACAAGTGATCCTTACTTCGAACCTGCGCCCAGAAATTGCGGCAAGTCCTTGATGGGTTGGATGCCGACAATGATCCCCGTCAGGCCCGGCGCCTCCCGGAGCATCTGCTCAAGTGCCTTGTCGCCGACGATCCCGGCCATCAGATCGCCGCTGCGGTCAACCCCGATATGCCGCGCGTCGATACCACCATTGGCTTGTGATCTATCTTCGCGCCCAGCCAATAGCCCTGTCGTCCCTGTTCCTTCCGAAGCCAGTCTGGCTTCGAGTAGATTAGCCACGGATTCGATCAACTTTTCAAGACGCTCTGACTTTCGCGCATCAGGTTCCGGGCTTTCCTCCAGGCGCCGCATCCACGCCTTAAGGACATCACCGGCCGCCAACCCTTTGAACAATTCGCTAAGATATTTCTGATAATCAAACCCAAGATAATACTGCAACAGCGCATCGTAGCCGTACTTATCCTCAAGCTCCTTGCGTTTGGAAGTAAAACTTCTCAACCCTTTGACCTCATTGGACGGGTCCGCAAGAAATTTGCCGACACCCCAAACATCAAACTCAAAACTGCTGGTCACCCCGTTACGTCCAGAAACCAGCACCTCTTTGACTTCCCGACCCTTCAAAGCTTCAACCAAAGACTTTGCCGCCTCTTTATCTTCCATAACATAACGCTCTTCCTGCTCCAGCACCTTGTTATACTCCCTCAGATAAGCCGCTGAAGTCATCAGATACCTCTGGATACGGTTCAGACGTGGTGACAAAGCCGCATTCGTGTAAAAATTAATGTGGTCCTGGCCTTCATGCCACAACCTCATGGTTGGTTCAAAAACCGTCTTCAGCCAGGATTCCTGCGTATCTTCCTGGGGTATAAGTGTCTGACCAGACCCCGGATTGTCAAAATCCAAAGGGATGCCCTGAGCCACAATAACACCTTCGCCAAGGCCTTCAAACCTTCCCCCGGCCTGAAGCCCCGCATTGGCTGTGATATCTTCCTCGGAATACTCCGCGGCCCCGGTATGATTGTCCGAATCCTGTACCTGGATATCTTCTGCCGCCAGGAACGCCTTCTTTTGCAGGGGTGTGAATGCCTGAACAAAACGGAACTGCCCGGGGAACGCCTCAGGGTCTTCCTTTTTAGCCGCCGCTATCCTCTTTTCAAGCTCCCTTAAAGGCCGCGCAATATCTTCGCTCTGTTGTGTCCCCTGATGACTTCCAAAAAGAACAACGTTATACCCCAGCCTGACCTGCTGCCATATATTCTCGTCGGTAAACGCCCTGTTCCTCCCGGCTTTTTCAGGAACCAGCCGCCTGGAATACCCGACAAGAGGTTTGGTCAGATCCACTTCCAGAACATCCCCATTAGCTGTACTGATCTTCATGTCGTTCAAACGCTGTTTGCATGCCAATTTGGTAAGCCTGACTTCTTGCGCTGTCGGACGCTCGTAATCCGCGTCCCCGGCGATCAGGCCTTTGTCCTGCAGACGCTTGAATTCTTCGCGGAACACAGCCGCCATTTCTTCAGGCACCGCGCCATTGGTCACAGCCACAAGCTTTGCCATGGGATCACGCGGTTGCATATCATCCCGGTGCTTGTTGCTGACCGCCCCGGCCCAGTTTGCCAAGCGTATCCCGCCGCTGGTGTGATCGATAGCCCCACCCCTCGCCGTCCTGAAAGCATTGATGAACCGGTCCTTGATCCCCATCATATGTTTTAAAAAAACAGGGATCCCCCATGCGTCACCCGTCTCACCGCGATTGAAGATCGTGTGGGTCGTAAAAGCCCAGAACACATCCTTGACCGCCGTTTCATCCCCGTGACGGCTCAACGCTACAGCCTGAAAAGGCGCCACCTGCCCGTCATTGGTATGTACGATCGCCGGCTTCCACGATCCCCCCTGCTGCTTCATCCTTTTAGCTTCAAGACGCGCCAGCAATTCCGAACCAGCCACGTTGAAGAAGGTCATGGACTCTTCCTTACCCACAGGATTATTGCGCCCGCCGTAATTGTAAAGCATCCGTGTGTAATACGAGGTCCCGTCATCCTGGACATCCCGGATCAAATACACACGCACACCATTCTCATCGGTCGCGCTGGCCACCTTCACCTTGACCTGCTGAACACCATTCCCATCCGTAGTGCCAAGCTTTACTGAAAACTCATCAAAATCCTCGTTAATATCTTTCAGCCCCCCATTCTTATCTGTATAATCCAAAGGATCCCCGTCGGGATTTCCCTTGTCGCGAGTCAACTGATACCAGGGTTCGAAATAGGCTACATCCGCACCGAGGTCTTGCATCCCTTTACCGTGGAACTTCATGACAGGCCCCAACCCGCCCGCCCAATGGTGGATCTCCATCGCCACCAGGTAAACCGTGCGGCCGACGAGCATCGGGACTTCTTCCTTGAGCCAGTTCTTTGAATAAATATTATTCATCAATAAAAGCGCGTCCACCAGCTTCGGCCGATTTTGTCCGGCGTACTTTTCCTGCAGAAACTGCACAAGCTGCTGTTCCTGCTTTTTCTCCATCAAACTGACCGCCTTTAGCACAGGCCACGTCGATTGCACGGCATACAGATCCATGCCATCTACCTGGCGCGCATATCCCTCGACGAGCCTGGATCCCCCTTGACGGTCGATATTACCACCCTTCCAGGAACTTATTAATTCCATCAATATGCTAAGCGGGCGCACCAGAGCATCCCATTGCGCCTTGGGTTCAACAAGGGACTCCTGTGCTTCATCAAGCACGACACTGACGCGCGAGGAGTTTCCGGCACGCGGATCTGTCAACCCGGCCAGCCCTACAGATTCCCGCGGTATCGGTTTTTCCTCAAACCCTCCCGAGAAATACTTCCGGGGCATAACACCGCTGGTCGCCGGGTCCTTCTCTTCCTTGATATAATCGAACACGCCTTTCTTGTACGCGGCCATGTACTGTTCATAGATCAGCTCTTTATTCCCCGGATCGCTCAGGTCGATCCCGGCCACCTTGTTCTGCCCGGCATAAACCTTGTTCAGCACCCCTTCTTTCAACACATCCTGATACCATTGTGCCAGCACCATGGCGTGGACGATCTGGCGCAGGCGGGCAAAATGTTTTCCCTCATTGACTTCCTGTTCAATAACAGGAACGATAACTTCTCTCAACAACTGCTTCGACAACTCCCCTTCAGGCGATGCAGGCCCCTGGGATGTTTGTCCTGCCATCGCATTCTGGGTCAAATAATCCGCTTCCAGCATGACCTTAAGGTGGATCTTGGTCACATAAACAGCATTATCCTTTTCGAACACCGACGCCCGCTCGGGAACGATCCAGACCTTGTTGAAAACATCGACGGGAATATCACGGAGACCCAACTTGGCGTAAGCCTGGGCATAAACTTTATCCCAGAATTTCCGGCCGATCCCTTCTTCCGGATAAATGAGCGACGCGGCCAGCTGTTTGAGCAAATAGTCCTGCCCGAGGAGGTCATTCCCCATTTCGGTCTTGATGAGACTGTCGGGAATGATCCTGTCTTTTTCCGTCGGAGAAAGATTGACCCACAGGTCCTTCTGTGGTGTCGTCAAGGCGGCCAGGAAATAATTGATCATCCGGCGGGACTCACGCGCCAGGTCATCCCCGGCCAGATGATCCTGCCCGGACGTTACGATAAAGTCCAATTTGAGAGGCTCGTTGGGGGAAATGACCATGCCGCGTAAAAGCGCGGGAGAATATGGCTGGGACACGCTCACCATGCTCCCCGGCTCAGGGAGCCCGGAAACAGAAAAACCCTGCGCGCCGGCTGGCACACAAGACCCGATGATCAGGGAGAACATCAAAACAATAACATTAGCCCTGAACAAAAAATAACCTGTGACGTCCATTTCTTTTCTAGACCAAGTCATTTGTGCCACCCCTATTTAGATGTATATGGATGTGAAAATATAGCACAGAATAATGAAATAAGTCAATAAAACAGACTAAAAAAAGCCCCGGGGGATTGCCCGGGGCTTTTTGTGTTCAATACAGCAACGACCTGAGTAATAAATTTTGCCGTAGGCAAAACTTTTTACATCATCCCGCCCATACCACCGCCCATGCCGCCGCCCATCGGAGGCATCGCCGGACCCTTATCCTTTTCAGGAGCGTCCGTAACGAGGCATTCCGTGGTCAACAACAAGCCAGCAATGGAGGCCGCATTCTGCAGGGCCATGCGCGTGACTTTAGCCGGATCAATAACACCGGATTCGAGCATATCAACATACTCATCCTTGTTGATGTCATACCCGATGTTCTTCTTTTCCTTCTTCAGGCGATCGACAATGACCGAACCTTCGAGCCCGGCATTGAAACACAACTGCCTGACAGGCGCTTCAAGCGAACGCAGGATGATCTCTGCGCCCGTCTTCTCGTCATCCTTCAGGTTGAGGGCCAACACATCCTCCAGGCAACGGAGCAGTGCCACACCGCCGCCAGGGACAATGCCCTCTTCAATGGCCGCGCGGGTCGCGTGGAGCGCGTCCTCGACACGGGCCTTCTTTTCCTTCATTTCCGTTTCCGTCGCAGCGCCGACATTGATGATCGCCACGCCACCGGAAAGCTTCGCCAGACGCTCCTGGAGCTTTTCCTTGTCATAGGAAGAGTCCGTCTTGTCGATCTGGTTCTTGATCTGGGCGATACGGCCCTTGATGTCGACCGTCTTGCCCGCACCTTCAACAACTGTAGTATTATCCTTGTCGATCTTGACCTTCTTGGCACGGCCAAGGTCGGAAAGCTGGATATTCTCCAGTTTGAGGCCAAGGTCTTCAGAGATCGCACGGCCACCGGTAAGGACCGCGATATCTTCCAGCATGGCCTTGCGACGATCACCATACCCAGGCGCCTTGACAGCCGCGCAGGACAATGTTTTACGCAGGTTGTTCACAACGAGCGTCGCAAGCGCTTCGCCCTCAACATCTTCCGCAATGATCAGAAGGGGTGCGCCTGACTTGGCGACCTTCTCCAGGACCGGGAGGACTTCCTTGATATTGCCGACCTTCTTCTCATAAATGAGGATGAACGGATTATCAAGTTCGCATTCCATCTTCTCCATATCTGTCGAGAAATACGGTGACAGATAGCCCTGGTCGAACTGCATGCCCTCAACGAGCTTGAGCTCCGTGTTGATGGTCTTGGACTCTTCCACCGTGATAACGCCGTCCTTGCCCACCTTCTCGAACGCTTCGGCGATCTTCTTGCCGATAACGATGTCCGAGTTGGCGGCGATGGTCGCGACCTGCTCAACCTCGATCAGGTTCTTCATGTCGACCTTCTTCGAGAGCTTCGAGACTTTTTCAATGACCGCGACAACAGCCTTGTCGATCCCGCGCTTGAGCGCCATCGGGTTCGCGCCGGCGGTCACGTTCTTGAGGCCTTCACGATAAATAGCTTCCGCGAGAACGGTCGCCGTGGTCGTGCCGTCACCGGCATTGTCGGAGGTCTTTTCAGCGACTTCCTTGACCATCGCGGCACCCATGTTCTCGAAAGGATCTTCGAGTTCGATCTCCTTGGCCACAGAAACGCCGTCCTTGGTGACCGTCGGTGAACCGAACTTCTTGTCCAGAATGACATTGCGGCCCTTGGGACCCAATGTGATCTTCACGGCCCTGGAGATCTGCTCAACGCCGCGCAGAATGGAACGACGCCCTTCGTCGTCGAACTGTAATATCTTCGCACCCATGTTCCTACCTCCTGATTTTATTTAAGTAATGACCTGGAATTACCTGACGACCGCAAGGATCTCGTCTTCACGGACGATAAAAACCGAATTGCCTTCCTTATTCTTGTACTCGGTGCCGCTGTACTTGCCATAAAGGACAATATCGCCAACCTTGACCTCAAGGGGCTGAACCTGCCCGTTATCCAGGGCCTTGCCCTTACCCACCGCCAACACCTTGCCCTCCTGGGGCTTTTCTTTGGCTGTCTCCGGGATATAGATCCCGCCCGCCGACTTCTCGAGAGCTTCCAAAGGCTCAATAATGACGCGGTCTGCTAATGGTTGCAGCTTCATCTTTACTCCTCCTTGTTGAATTTTTCGACACGTGTTATTTCATTGTTGCAGTTAGCAACTAATTTTCGTGAGTGCCAATTTAATCAAATTCAAGGCATATTGTCAAGAAAAATTTTTATTATGCGCACTATTGGCACTGCTTCAACATGAGTGCTACATGCCGATCATAAAAAAACAGCAAAAATGCTGTTTCTGAAAACCGCTCGTTTTACAGACCCGCAAGCAAGGCCATGCCTTTGAATATCAACTCCTGATCGACCACGATCCCACCGTGTTTCATGAACTTGCGCATCATCTCGGCATGCCCGCCCGTCATCACCACTTTGAGCTCGTGGCCCATCTCCTCACCGAGGCGATCCACCATACCGTCACACAGAGCCCCGTAACCATGGAAGATCCCGCTCTGGATGCTCTCCTGGGTTGAGCGTCCGATCACTTTATCAGGCTCTTCAATTCGGACCATGGGCAAAAGGGCTGTCTTCTCAAATAAGGCTTCTGTGGAAAGCCTGATGCCGGGAATGATCGCCCCACCCAGATAATCCCCTTTGGATGAAATGCCGTCAAAGGTGATGGCCGTGCCAAGGTCAATGACAACCGACGGCGCGCCGTAAAGCTCCCGGGCCGCGAAGGCGCATACAAGGCGGTCTTTCCCGACCTGGCGGGGCATCCGATATTTATTGCGAATAGGGACCTTGACGTGGGAGCCAACGATCTGGATAGGGACAACAAAATGCTGCCGGAGAAGCTTTCTCAAACGTTTGGTCGCATCAGGGACCACGCTGCAAATGATGACCCGCGTGATCGCGTGCCGGGCCGCCACATATTCCAGGAAATTCACAAGCTTCGCCCGAACAAGATCGCTCTTCGGCTGATTCTCGACCTTGAATACACGCGTCACCTTGCTGTTGTCGATCAGACCGAACCCGATGGTTGAATTGCCGATGTCGATGGCGAGGATCATGCCCGCACAATACCACACATCACGCCGGGTTTCAACCTCATCCCGTTCAAACTCAGGATGCTGCTGCACCCGTATCGCTGAATAACGGTATACGTGACGCCGGCTGGATGCTCAGGATCTCCGGCACCAGGCCGTCAATGTGAATGTTATCCAGATTTTGCTGACTAACCGGGAGAGGAACCCCGGCACCGTCACGCCTTGCCTTGTTGAATGGGACAAAAACTGACAGTTAGAACCGATATCACCGGTTTGGAATTCGGTGAACGGTTGGCGACGAGTCGGAAGCACTAATCTCCTTTAGAGAT
>CAIOTT010000008.1 GCA_903861305.1 Candidatus Omnitrophota bacterium
AATCGGGATTTATTGTTCTTTTAAAACTCTTTTGAATCGTCGCCCAGAGGGCTCCGGACTGGCTATCGAAGTGGTCACGGTTGACCGGAATGGGTGGTCAAACTTTACCGGAATGAGTGGTCAAAGTTGCCGGAATCCGCAGTTGGTAGCCGGGTGAATATTCCGTAAGTATAGCACCCATATCGGGGTGGGGCTCAGTCGGCACAGAAAAGATAATGTTGCGATTCTTCGGCCTCAGAATGACGGGGGTTGGGTGGGCGCGTTGAGCTGCATTCCTCCATCGTTATGCAACTTCGATCAAACCAAAGCCGCGACCTGATCGAAGTTTTCATCCGGGATCAACATGACATGACAACGGACTGCCTTGGCAGCTTTGATTATTGAAGAGATCTTTGGATCATGCGCCGTGCTTTCAGTCCTCGCGATATGCGGCTGAAGGACCTTCATCTTGAGCGCGAGATCTCTCTGCGAAAGGCTCCTGCGCCGGCGCATAACAGCCAATTGAGTGGCCAACGGCAGCTCGGCAAAGATCTTTGCATGAGCCTTCGCAACATCGGGGTTTGCGGCTAATATACCCTGTAAATGTTTATCAAAGTTTTTCATTTTTCAGAACCTCCTTGAGCCTTCTTTTCGCTAAAACCAAGTCATCTTTGGGTGGCATT
Organism: Candidatus Omnitrophota bacterium; assembly: GCA_903861305.1. Taxonomy (GTDB): domain Bacteria; phylum Omnitrophota; class Gorgyraeia; order Zapsychrales; family Fredricksoniimonadaceae; genus Fredricksoniimonas. Next base: position 663 of record CAIOTT010000008.1, read on the forward strand.
GAATACCGCCATACAGTCGTTTTAATTCCCAGAGCTTATCCCCCATTGGCCTGATCGTGATCTGCCGCGATCTTAATCCTTCGGCTCCTAAGATCTCAAGATCGACGGCCAAACGAGCAAATGCTTCCGGACGTTCCTTAACCAGGGAATCAAGATGATCTTGAACCGGACCGGTTGCACCTTCTGGGTAATAAATGATATCTAACATCACATTCCAATGATAACACATCTGTTATCGTATGCAATGCAAAAGTTACACGCAATGGCTCTACGGGGCTTTGATAGCATCACAATGTTGGTGGACGGGTGAATGTTGCGTACGTATAGCATCCATCCCGGATTTTGCACGCTTCTCAAAATAACATCGAAAATAGTGTGCACTAATAAGTGCGCGCCCTGGTCTGTCGGGTGCGTCAGCCCAGGACAGGCAAAAGTCCAGGATTACCTCGCAAAGCTGGCAAATCCTGGTCGGATTTGCCACGCGACCCCTGCGGGGCGGGGCTGGGTTGGTGCAAGCTCGGAAGACTACAACTTATTTAAATTTACCGCCAATTCTGCCATAACCTCATCAAATGGCAGCTGGCCTCGATAATACAAAGCCGATGTCTTACGGTAAGCCTCCTCGAAAATATGTCTGACCTTAGTATCCCTTAATAAAAACGCCTCCTGCTCTGCCAAGGGGCTCCTCTGATCGGCTGCCGGGAATCTCTTCACCTTGTGTTGATGATATTCGGGCGTACCAATAAACTTCTGAACGGTCGCGTTCTTCAAAAGACAAGACACATCATAATAATGCCTTAAGAAATTGGCAGGCATCTCCCCTGTTTCCTGTTGTTTTCGAAACTTGGTAGCGATCGTCTGCAACTTTTCAACAAGGGTATAGCCCGGGTGGTAACACAGAACGCCGTGCGCTCTGTTATCTTTAACCTGCATGCCTCTTTGCAAAGCGAAATCAAGCGCCCAAGAGCTGATGTTCAAAGCATTGTTGGGCGTTACATCGTCAAAGCCGACCTCAAGCAAGACGCCCTCTTTAACCCCGGGGGGAAGAGTTAAAGTTTTCTTGTAAAACGCCCGAATGCCGCCACTGAAGTATTTTTCATTATCAAACTTCTCATCGCGAATGACCTGACCGACCCCGGCGATCTTGATTTCCCTGGCCAGCCAATCGTAATACTTCTTACGTCCCTGGCAATGATCCGGTTTCGTATGGTTCCGGCCTGTTTTGACATCCATGCCTTTGGGCGGCTCAATCCGAATATCGATATCCTCGGAAAACCGGCCGGTGATCTGATACCCCTTTGACAGCGAGGTCCCTCCCTTTAACTCAAAGGTAAAGCCACCCTGCTGGAGCCCATAAAGAACATGCATGATCCAATAATCTTTCTCGACGAGACTACGCTCGATCTTCATCTGCCGCTCTACGGCCCGCAAAAGATCACTGAATTCCGGATGATCATGCAGATAATCAGGCATGCGCTAAAGACTCCTCGGATTTCCATTCATTGAGCAGGCTTTTTGTTCTTTCCCCTGCATAAGCCTTAACGACACGCTTCAACCCGGCCTCCAACCGCCCAAAGACTTTAACTTTGATATTATTGAGGACACTCACCCTGTCTTCGGCCAGTTGATTCAGATTGTTCAGCAAATCAACCAGCAAAAACTCTTCGGAAAGCTCTTTGGGGAATTTATGCTTTAAGCGGAAATCGAACATCTTCCCGCCAAGCTCAAATTGACCATGCCGTTTATGGTTATACACGACACACGTGTTATACAATTGGGTAGTACCAACTCCCAACGAATTATAAAGGTTAGGTGACGTTAAAAGGAAATCCTCACTCTTTAAAAAAGCAGTCACAAGCCTCTCATCCTCCGGAGGAATCTGTCCAAAAGAAGCTTGGGCAGGATAGTAATATAAGCCTTGCGACATTTTCTGCAAGGCCCCCTCAGCGACCAGCTCCTTGAGATGCCGGTCAACGGCCGTAGACCATGGCTCAAGATCTGCCCTGCGGTAGACTTGACCCGGTTTAAGATGCTTTTTAAGTTCTTCAAGTGCCTTCATATCTTTCACCTCCGCACAAAAAGTATACCCAGTTTCTGGACTAGTTGCAATATATTTGATTTAGAATTCATGCAAAGCTCAAGAGTTGGGGGGACACGTACCAAATCCAAAAGGCGGATTTGGTACATGTCACCCCACTACGGGCTTGTCCATCGGGGCATTGACTGATTTTGATTGGTGAAGTAAATAATACAGAGCCGTTGCACGCAACGGCTCTACGACGACGCCATCCACTTACCAAAGAATACTGAGACGAAACGGTGCCTCGGCTCTACGGGATACCCGATTTAGTTTCGGCCGTGGTCGTCCTCCAGGCGTTCGATGTCATCTTCCCCGAAATAGTCCCCGGTCTGGATCTCGATGAAGACCATGGGTTCGGGGCCGATGTTCTCGATGCGGTGGGTGCATTCACGCGGGATATCGATGTACTGGCCGACCGAAAGGATGCGCGACACGCCGTTGATCGTCACGCGCGCGGTGCCGCGGTGGATGAACCAGTGCTCTTCGCGCCGCTTGTGGCGCTGGAGGCTCAGTCGCTGGGACGGGTTGACCGTGATCTCCTTGACCTTGTGGTCAGTCCCGTTGAGCAGGACCATGTAGGTGCCCCAGGGGCGTTCGCCGATCGAGACGAGATATTCGCGTTGGTGTTCCTGGTCCATAGGGTGTTTTCCTTTCTACTCTGGGCAATAACCAAAGAATACAGAGACGAGGCAGTGCCTCGTCTCTACGAGTTCGTTCCACACCATTCTCACATTCTGGTCGCTTTGGCTGTGATCATAGTTGAAGTTTAAACGAAATTATTTGTGTTTACAAGCAGATAAATCAGGATGAAGGGCCGCATCCTTCGCAGCACGGCCAAAATACCGCAGGCGCACACCTTGTTGCAACCATTGTACTTACGCACATGATATAAAACGGCAATAAATGGTATCGGATACATTAAATAAAAGAAATAAAAAATCCTTGACACTATTATACAAGCATTATATATTCCTTGAACAATCCAAAACTTAACAAGGAAATATAATATGAAAAAGGCTTTCTGGGTTCTTCCTGTCGCACTCTTATTCTCTGTTCTTTCTGCCGGCAATGCGATGGCCAGCTTCACATGGGATCCTGTTAATTTCACGATCGCAACATACAAGGCGGATCAAACAACGCCGACAAGCCAGTACCACGTCGGCGACACAGCCTATCTTCTTGTCAATCTTCCCGCGATCGGCGCCTTAACACTTGTCAACACGTTCTGGAATGACAGCACCCCCTCACAGCAGTTTGTCACCAATTATAATAACAGCAGCATCCCCGGCAATGTTTTCTGGATCACGGGCCCGACCTTCACGGCCGCGAATGCCGGTAACTGGAACATCAATGCCAACTACACCAATGTGGCGTTCGATCCTACGGCAGCCAACCCTTTCACTGTTTCTACTCAGTCAAAAACGCTGAGATTTGCCGTCGTGACACCTGAACCCGCGGCCATGATGCTCTATGGCATCGGTGGCCTCCCGCTCGCGTTCGCGTTCTTCAGACGCCGCAAGATCGGTGCTGCTGTCTGATCCTGATCAAAAAAAATTAAAAGCCCGGGTTATGGATATGACCCGGGCTTTTTTATTTATCCCGGATTTTGCACGCTTCTCAAAACAGCGTCGAGAATACTGTGCTCTAAAAAGTGCGTGCCCTGGTCTGTCG
>CAIOTT010000009.1 GCA_903861305.1 Candidatus Omnitrophota bacterium
TTTACGAAAACAAGGATGCCGCCTTTGTAGTTGAAAGCAAACTCAAGGTAATGCTGGAGTCAGATTATGTAGCCGCCACGCAAAATATGGAGATGGTGCGTAGGGGCGGGTCTGTGACCCGCCCACCTGAGCCAGATCCGCAAGAATTAGGCAAGCAAATCCTCCGCGACGTCGTCATTCCCATCCTCGAAAAAGAAGTCAATGAAGGCCGGAATTTCGCCCGACTGCGCCAAGTCTATGATTCCCTGATCCTGGCCGCCTGGTTCAAGGACAAGGTCAAGGAAAGTATTTTCGGCAAGGCCTATGTTGACCGCAACAAGATCGCGGGGGTCGCTATCAACGATAAGGTGGAGAAGGAAAAGATCTGGGCGCAGTATGTCGAGTCATTCAAGAAAGGCGCGTATAACCTGATCCGTGAGGAAAAGGATGTTGTGTCCGGCGAGATGATCCCAAGGAAGTATTTTTCGGGTGGGGTTATTTTTACTACGAAAGTTGAAAGGACACATGACTCTTCGATGCTGTCATTTAATGTGTCGGATAACTGCGCGGTTGTTCTCGTTGTTCTTAATAATGCGGCTAATAGGGATCCTGCGTGGTTAGCTCAGCGTGAACGTATTAGGCAGAAACAGGATGGCTTGATCCGATACGCCAAGACTCTTGCTGAGCGGTTCCCGCAATATCCCTGGTTGGATTGGGAGAAAGCGGCGATGGTTCCCTGGAATGAAATAGTGCGTGAGGCGTATCCTTTGGAACCGGACGGGCCTGTTGCGAGAGACAATATCTTTTTCATCAAGAAAATCTGGAAGGATTGGAAAGGCAAGAACCTTTTTGCATCAAGAACGCGCTGGCTTTCTTTAAACGCGAGGCACAACAGATTTCTCGTTTTACAGGATCAGTGGCAATCTTTGAAGAAATATGAATCTTTCTTATTAAAGAACCGCTTTAATTATTGGTCAAATCAGATCGATGTGCGAAGAGCCTTTTTGGATATGTTGGCGAGCGCGCTCGATGACATTGGGGCAATGGATATCCAGGAAATTCTTAGGAACGCGCATGCAGATTTAATTTTAGGGGCAGAAAGGTCTTCGCGGTATTACCCTGTCAACTCCCTGAGTTTAACAAATTTTGTTAACACTAAAGATCAAATAGCTAAGACGATTGCTACGTCTGCTGAAGGCGTAGAGCGTTTGAGGACTGAATTGGGACTTATAATAAACGCGATGAAAGAAAATAAAAAAGATTTTAGGAAGGTGCTTTCTTCTATTTACTTAACTATGATGTGGGCAAACTCATCTGATAGCTTTACGATGAAAAACTATACTTATATTTTCGGGAATCATTCTTTTGTGATGAATTTTCTAAATACGACCCTTCGTCTTTTTGGGGAAAACGGCATTAGTAACGGTTTCTTTGATACCGAGTTCCTAAAGGATGGTCCGATGCAAGGTGATCGTTCTAAAGCGATAGAGCATGTACACACAGAAATTTCTGAACTTATTAACAATTCAATTCAATTGCCAACGGTCAAAGATCAGCCCGAGGCGCAGAATGTTGATCCGTCGATGCTGAATAAGAACGGGGGTATCGATCTCACCCGAGATAAGATGCCCGTCAAGGTAAGTGGCGCTGGACAGAGTGTCCAGTTCAAATTTAACCCTGCCATGATCCGGCAGCTGCAGAACGCTCCCGGCCTGACGCCGGTGATCATCGACATCCAGCCGATGACTATCACTGTGCCGATGTTCCTGGGGCTTAAGGGCGATGCGCCGGCGCAAGGCTGACCGTCGCGATTGACAGCATGGGATAGAAATGGTATTTTTTTTATACTATGACCAACTTTGAATTTGATCAGGCTAAAAGCCAGTTTAACTTGAAGAAACACGGCATAGATTTCGAAAAAGCCAAAACGATCTGGGAAGATCCTGATTTTATCGAAGTGCCGGCGCGCGTGCAAGATGAGCCAAGATCACTGGTCGGCGGTCGTCACATATCGTCATGACAGGGTGAGAATTATTTCCGTGCGTCGCGCAAGGCCGGAAGAGGAGGCTGTTTATGAAAGCTAAAGAATTTGATGCTCATTTTGACGCCGGCGAGAATGTTACAAAACATTTGAATCTCGTCAAAACAAGACGCGGCGGGCAGGAGATCCGGCGTGTTAACGTGGATTTCCCCGTGTGGATGTTGAATTCGCTTGATAAAGAGGCTGGTCGCCTTGGCGTTTCGCGCCAAGCGGTTGTCAAGGTCCTCGTGGCCCAGCATTTTCATGCAGCTGCGTAGGCTGTATTTGAATGACGGATGTACCACAAGTGGTTTGGGCACAGAAACGCCAGGAAAATCATTCTCGACAGTGTTGCAAAGCTGTGGTATAAAAAGCCTCTTAAATTGAATACATGCTGACGTAGCTCAGTTGGTAGAGCAGCGCATTCGTAATGCGCAGGTCGGTGGTTCGACCCCACTCGTCAGCTTGAATTTCTTCCACATCAAAGCAAAAAGCCAAGATGGCTAACCCGAATGGGAAGCCATGTTGGCTTTTTGCTTTGATCCATTTGTTATGAGAGAAGAAATTCAAGCCCTGGCAAGGATCCTTGCCAGGGCCCCGTGAAATAAAAGCAAGTTAAACAAGTACTTATAGTGAGCAGGAAGCCATGTTGGCTTTTTGCTTTGATCCATTTGTTATGAGAGAAGAAATTCAAGCCCTGGCAAGGATCCTTGCCAGGGCCCCGTGAAAGCAGAACATGTTAAACAGGTTTATATAGTGCGTAGGGGGCGACCTTGTGTCGCCCCGTTAATAAATTGTTATTTGTGATCAATGTTACGTGCACCGGGTGGACACCAGGTCCGCCCCTGCGCTCAACGATACCCGGTCTTTACAAAACAATCCCTTCCCCCCTGTGTTATAATCCCGCCATGAAGAATAATTTCCTCCTCATTGCTGTCCTGTGCCTCGTCTCATTTTCACCGGTCCTCTGGGGCCAGTTCAAGGGCCTTGACGACGAGTTCTCCATTGTCAACAACGCCGACCTGCGCCATGTGGAAAGCCTGCCCAGGATCTTCACATCGGGCTTCTTCAAGGGGCATGATTATTACCGCCCCCTGGTGATGGCCAGTTACCTGGTCGAGTACCAGCTTGTCGGCCTGAACCCTTTCCTGTACAACCTCGACGGCCTGTTGCTGCATCTGTTCAACGCGTGGCTGGTCTTTCTTCTGGCGGGGGTCCTGCTGCAGGACCGGCGCAAGGCCTGGTGGGTGGCGCTTTTGTTCGCGGTCCATCCCTTGCACTGGGAAGCGGTGGGGAATATTTCGGGGCGGGCCATCCTCCTGTGCGCCGCCTTCACGTTGTCCGCGGCGTGGTTCTTTCTCCGTTATCTTAAAGAGAAATGGCCGTCGCTGCTGGGGATGTCGCTGGTATGTTTCACGCTGGCATCGCTGACCAAGGAATCCGCGGCCGTCCTCATCGCGGTCCTGGCGCTTTATATGGGCCTCACCCGTCAGCACCGATGGGGGGCCCTTGTGCCGTTCTTTGCCATCGCGGCCCTCAATTTCTGGTGGCGCGTCCACCTTGGGCTTTCGCAATTCTTCCCGTGGGCGAACGCGGCCTGGGCCCTTTTGGGGTTCACGACGTTCTTGAAGGGGATATTCACCTACCTGCGGCTTATCGTCGCCCCGTACGGGCTCTATTTTGACAGGTCCGTGCCGCTGTTGATGTCATTTGCGTCAGCCGGTTTTCTGGCCACATGGGTTGTGTACATCGGGGCAGGGGCGGGCGCCTGGCTGCTGCGCCGCAGGATCCCGGTCCTGGCATTCTTCTGCGCCGGGTGGTTCTTCATGGAGCTTTTGCCGGTGGCGCAGATCGTCACGTCGCTGGGTGTGCACGCCGGGCAGATCTCGCTGGCCGAGCATTTCCTTTATATCCCGCTCATCCCGGCGATCATTATCCTGGTGATGGCCGCGGACAAGGCGTTTGAGCGGATCGAGGCCGGGGGCGCCGTGGGCCGTCCGGCCGCCCGCCTGGTCGCGGGAGGGCTTGTGCTTTTTCTGGTCATCACCAGCCTTCAGCAGTCGCTGTACGCCTCCAATGAGGGGGCGATGCTCAAACAATCCCTTGCGGCCAATCCGGACAATGCGCGCGTCCACGCGGTCCTGGCCCGGTTTTACGTGCTCAACAGGGATTTTGCCACCGCTGAAAAATATTACCGGCGGGCCGTCGACCTCGCGCCGACCGAGGCGCGTTACCGGATATCGCTGGGGAAATCCATTGCCGACCAGGGCCGCTACGCCGAGGCGCTGGCGGAATACGCGCTCATCACGGACCCCGGCCCCTGGAAGCCGCTCGTGGAGGCGAATATCCGCGAGGCGCGCCAGCTGCTCGATAAGAAATAAACATCCAGGGGCTGACTTTTTTGGGAGGATGTTATAATCTAAAACTATGGGTTTCCGTAAGAGTTTTCAGAACCGCAGTTTCTTCTGTTTCTGGCTGGCCCAGCTGGTCTCGCAATTCGGCGACCGCATCAACCAGATGGCGCTTGTCGGGCTTGTCGCGGGGCGGCAGTTCGGCCACGCCTCGACCATGGAGTTGGCGAAGCTCCTGGCGTTCACCATCATCCCCGTGTTCATTGTGGGCCCCGTGGCCGGCGTCTATGTCGACCGCTGGGACCGGAAAATGACCCTTTTTGCGTGCGACCTGATCCGCGGCTTCCTGATCCTGACCATCCCGTTCATTTTTATCGCCCGCAATTCCATGATCCCGATCTACATCGTTGTTTTTTTGGCCTTCTGCCTGAGCCGGTTCTACGTTCCGGCCAAGATGTCCATTATCCCGGAGATCGTCCCCGAAGACCAGCTGCACGTGGCCAATTCGCTGGCGACCGTCACGGGGATGATCGCCTTTGTGCTCGGTGCTTTGATGGGCGGGCTCATCGTGGAATATGTCGGGGCCAGCGGCGGGTTCATGTGCGACGGCATCACGTTCTTCATTTCCGCGCTCTTGGTGTCGTTCATTTCCCGCGATCGGCTGAAAATGGATGTCAACGCCGGTGAGATCGTGGCCACGGGCAAGGCCATGGTCAAGGCTTACGGCAATGTCCTGCATGAGATCCGTGACGGCATCCGCTATATCCTCGCGAACCGCGATATCCTCTACATCATCAACCTGATGATGATCCTTTTCATGGCCGTGGGTGCCATTTACGTCGTGATCATTGTTTTCATCCAGGAATCATTCGGCAGCGTGACCAAGCACCTGGGTTTCCTGGCCGTAGGGCTGGGCGTCGGGCTGTTTTTGGGGAGCCTGGCCTATGGCCGCTGGGGGAAAAAGATCAATCCGGTGGAGACCATCTTCCTGTGCCTGGTCGCCGGCGGTGTGACCATTACCGGGTTCGCGTTCGGTGTGCACGCCCTGCACAACATCTGGGTCGCCCAGGCGCTGGCGATCGTCCTGGGCATTGTGGTCGGGCCGATCGTGATCGCCGCGAATACCGTGGTGCACAAGGTGGCCACAACGGAGATGCAGGGCAAGGTCTTCAGCGCCATGGAATTCGTGATCCATTTCGCGTTCCTGGTGACCATGCTCATCAGTTCGAAGTTGTCGGAGTACATGCCGCACGCCTGGATCCTCATGGCCGTCGGCATTGTGTTCTGCGGCGTGGGCATGTGGGGGTCGTGGCGGTACCGGCATAAGGATTTCCTTCTGAACAAAGGCGGGGTATGAATTTTGCGGTGCTCGCTTCCGGCAATGGGAGCAACCTTCAGGCGATCCTTGACGCGCGCAAGCAGGGCCGTATCAACGGGGAGCTGCGGCTTGTCTTTTCGGACAAGGCTGATGCCCTGGCGCTGGAGCGTGCCCGCGCGGCAGGGGTCAAGGCCGTGGTTTCACGGCGCCCGGCTGATTATCCTTCGCGGGAGGCGTTTGACACGGAACTTGTCGATATCCTGAACAAAGAGAAGATCGGCCTTGTTGTGCTGGCGGGGTACATGCGCATCCTCAGCCCCGTGGTCATCAAGGCCTTTCCGGACCGGATCATCAATATCCATCCCGCGCTGCTGCCCGCGTTCAAGGGGGCTCATGCGGTCAAGGACGCGCTTGCCGCGGGAGTCAAAGTTACCGGCGTGACCGTGCATTTTGTGGATGAAGAGGTGGATCACGGGGCGGTCATTGAGCAGGTCGAGGTGAAGGTCAAGCGCGGCGACACGCTTGAAACGCTCCTGCCGCGGATCCATGAAGCGGAGCACAAACTTTATCCCAAAGTGGTCGATCTTTTCCTGCGCGGGAAGATCAGGGCGCAGCAGCGTTGAGCTTTTTGTCGCTCGAGGGTGTTGTGGTGATGGCCCCAAGCCCGGATGAAGGGTCTTTGGGCACTTCAAAATGGATCGTGGTCAACCTGCTTTGTGTTTCTTCCCAGGTCGCTTTTTCCGCAAATTTCTTGAGGTCTTCCTTTTTCAGGGCCAGCTCTTTCTTGGCCCGCAGGTCGTAGAGCACAACCCCGTCATAATCGCCGAAGGGATACAGGCGCAGCGTGTTGGCTGCGGCTTTCGCCAGTATGGCGGATGGGTCTTTTTTGGCGGGGCTGTCCGTTGCGTCGTCGTCATCATCCCGGGACCCGCTTTTTGAATTTTCGCTGAACGCATACTTGATGCGCGTTTTGATCTGCTGTGTCAGGAAATACGTCCAGGTGACCTCGGCGTAAGGCACGTTGACGCCCTTGGTGTCGTGGATGAGGTCTTCCTTGCCGATGATCTCGTTGTATTCCCTCATGTAGTATTCATCAGGAGGGATCGCTTCGGTGATGTACTGGCGCAGGTCCTTCAGGTACAGCACGCTTTTGGTGGAGATGCCCTTGCTGGTGTCAGCGACCATGATGACGACGAATTCGGGCATCAGGTCATGGGTGCTCGTCTTGGCGTTAAAGAACGATTCCTGCAGCCCCTGGTAGATCAGCTGGCGTTTCTTGGTATAGGTCTCGTTGTAGCCGGTGCGGTACGTCGTGGGTTCGCCGGAAAGGACGTCGGGAACAACGTCGTAGCTGAACTTGAAGTACTTCTGCGAATATTCCGCGACGAGCGCCAGCAGCGACAGGGGCTGGACCTCGCGGTCGGGTTTATCAGTGTCGTGCGAGGCTTTGATCTCAAAGAGGGCTTCCTCAAGCGGTGCATAGATCCACAGCGTCCTGCCGACGCGGTGGGTGACAACGGTGAGCTTGCCTTCTTTCAGGCAGAAAGCGGCCAGCTTCTTCTCCGCCTGGGTGGGCGTGTAGGTCTTGTCCTTGAGCAGGCCGCAGCCGCCCGTCATGAGCGCGGCGGCGAGGACCATGGAGGCGAACGCGGGGAACTTCATCTCAGACCGGGATCCGTGTTTGCGGCTTGATGCCGGCCTTGTCGAAGATCGCCTGGATCTCGTCGTATTCGAGCTCGCCCTTGGCCATCAGTTCGGCGGCAAAGGTGTCGAGCAAAGCACGGTTCTTCGTCAGGATATCCGTAGCGTCCTCGAGGCACGCGCGCAGGATCTCCTGTACGTCATCGTCGAGTTTTTCCTTGGTGCGTTCGGAGATGGCACCGGCGCCCAGAGACTGGGTCAGCGACGCCAGGTCGCCCAAAAGGCCCGTGCGGCCCATGCCGTAGCTCCAGACCATGGAACGCGCCATGTTCACGGCGGTGTCAAAATCACTGCCGCGCCCGCCGCCCACACCGCTGCCGGTGGAGGCGAACTTGATGCGTTCGGCCGCGAAGCTGGCAAGGGATACCTTGATGCCGGCGAGGAACCATTCCCGGTTGTTGATGTAAAGTTCTTCGCGCGGGCGCGGCGCCACGAAGCCGAGCGAGCCCTTGTGCGGGATGATGGTCGCCTTGATCACGTCGCTGGAGGGGTGCAGCAAATAGCCGATGATGGCGTGCCCCGCCTCGTGGTAGGCCACCCATTCTTTTTCCTTGTCGCTGAGGATCGTGTTCGACCTTTCGCCGTAAAGGATGCGGTCATAGGCCTGGGAAAGGTCCTTGAAGCAGATGACCTCGCGCTTGTCGCGCAGGGCGATCAAACCGGCCTCGCGGATCATGTTGTCGATGTCGGCCGGGGAGAACCACAGCGTCTTGCGGGCCAGCATCTCGGCGTTGACGTCTTCGGCGATGGTGACTTTCTTGAGGTAAAAATCAAAGAGCTGCTTGCGTTCTTTCAGGTTGGGGCGGGTCACGTAGATCTTGCGTTCGAAGCGCCCGGCGCGCAGGAGGGCCTGGTCGAGCTGGCGCTCTTCGACGTTGGTCGCGGCCAGGATGATGATGTTCTGGTCGTCGTGCTTGAGCCCGTCCATTTCCGTCAGGAACTGGTTGACCGTGTTGTTGTGTTCGGTCATGCCGCCGCCGCCCATTTCCATGCCGCGGGGCGTGGCGAACGAATCGATCTCATCGACAAAAATGATGCAGCCGCCCTCGACCTTGGCCAGGGACCTGGCTTCCTTAAAGAGGGAGCGCACGCGTTTGGGGCCGACACCCACGTACATTTCAATGAACTCGCTGCCCGTCACCGAGATGAAGGGGTAACCCGCTTCGGTGGCCATGGCCTTGGCGATGTAGGTCTTGCCGCAGCCCGGGGGCCCCATCAGGAGGATGCCCTTGACCATCTTGCCGCCGACCGCCTTGAGGCGGCTTCTGTCCTTGAGGAGTTCCACGATCTCGCCGGCTTCCTTCTTGGCGCTTTCCATGCCGATGACATCGGACCACTTGACGTTCACGCGGGCGGAAAGGATCTTGTCGCCGCCGGTCTTTTCAATGGAATGCATGACGCGTTCGAGGGCCTTGTCCATGTCCTCGTGGTTCGCGGCAGGGCGCCCGGCGCGCATGGCGATGATCGCGGCTTCGCGGACCATGTTGTTGATGTCGGCCGGGGAGAACCATTTCATTCTTTCCGCGACAGCGGGGATGTCGAGTTCCGGGATGGAAGCGATCTTGGCCAGGTAGAATTTCAAAAGCTCCTCGCGGTCGCGCGCGGAGGGCTTGGAGATCTCGATCTTGCGGTCAAAACGGCCCGAGCGCATGATGGCGGCGTCGAGCTCTTCTTCGGGGACGTTGGTGGCCGCGATGACGACGATGTTGTTCTCGGTCTGGCGCAGGCCGTCCATTTCGGTCAGGAACTGGTTGATCGTGGCGTTGTGGTCGCTCTGCGCGCCGATGTTGCCGGAAGATTCGCCCGTGCGGGGCCGCGCGAAGGAGTCGATCTCGTCGATAAAAATGATGCAGCCGCCCTCGAGCTTGGCGAGGTTGCGGGCTTCCTTGAAAAGTGTTTTCATGCGCGCCGCGCCCAGGCCGACGAACATGGCCACGAATTCACTGCCCACCGCGGAGAGGAACGGCAGCCCCGCTTCGGTCGCGATGGCCTTGGCCAGGTAGGTCTTGCCGCAGCCCGGCCCGCCGACCAGCAAGGTGCCCTTGATGATATTGCCGCCGATGACCTTCAAAAGCTTGCGGTCCTTGAGGAACTGCACGATCTCCCAGGCCTCTTTCTTGGCCTGTTCCATGCCGATGACCTCGTCCCATTTCACGTTCGCCTTGGCGTGCGTGGCCGTGTCGGAGCCGAGGAACTTGGCCATGCCGCCGCCCATGAACATGAAATAGTACAGCACCCCGTACATGGCCGTGAAGATGACGCCCTGCACGATGCCCATGAAAAGGTACATGCCCATCTGGGCCATCATCTGTTTGCGCGAAAAGGATTCGAGGGACGTGAAGCTGCTGAACCCGAAGAGCAGCATGGTGGCGACCGTGATGACGAATGTCGCGGCCAGGAAGATCAGCAGGAGCTTGACCCAGTTTAATTTGAACCAGGTCAGGAATTTTATCTTAGCCATAGCGTAACCCTTTGGGATATATGGTTTTTTAGCGAACAATACGGTAAGGATAACACACCGATTTCGTGCCGTCAATTAAACCTTGGATGCCAACACGCGCGCCGCATTTATATTTGTCCTGGAACGCGTGCAGGTATATAATGCTCCAAGTTTTCAGGGACCGGACATAAGCCGCGTTACGAAAGGAAATCAGATGGATCTCGATAAGGTTAACAAGATCATATGGACGATCATCGGTACGGTGTTCCTCTTTGTCATTTTGCTGAGCGTTGGCGGGACGGTGTGGGGCCTCTTGAGCTTCAGGCGGCATCATCCCGACGGCATTGAAGCCCAGCCGGGGAAGGATGCGGGGAAAGAAAGGTCGTATGTATTGAAGACAGTTTATGAAATGCCGTTGTTGACGGAGGGGTCGGATCTTTTTGTGGTCCCCGTGAGCCTGAAGAAGGTGTCCAGGGATGAGGATACAGGCCTGTACGGATCCTCGAGGGCAAGAGGTTCTTCGTCCTGGGACAGCAGCAGCTATTCCAAAGTTGATTATATGGGCTACAACTATTTCAATGGCCCCTGCCACAACCTGCTTTTTATCGACAAGAAGAGCGGCAAAACGGAAAAACTGCTCAATGAGAGGGCGTATATCGGTGCGGTCTTCTTTCCTGAGAAGAAATCCCAGCCTGAAGAGAAGTCCAGGCCGACATTCATATTATTGAAGATCGGCAAGGTCGACACCAATGGCGACGGGACGATCAATGACAAGGATGCCCTGGCAGGGTACCTTGTGGGGCTTGACGGGAAGAATTTGACGCAGATCACGCCCTCCGGCTCCAACATGAGCTCCTGGCGGTATGATCAGGACAGCAAGAAACTCTTTGTCCAGGTCGTGGATGATACCGACGGCGACAAGAAATTCACCGAAGAGGACCGGGAGAGGATACTGGTTGTCGATACAGAGAAGCCGGGGATGGGGCAGGAGTTGGTCCCTGCCGCGATCAAGAAAGAGATCAATAAAGTTATCCAGTGGTAACGCTGCGGACGATCCCTTGACTTTCCCCGGGGGTTGTGTTACTTTGTCATGATTCATTACAATAAAATTCCGTGCTGACGAAGACGCGAAAGATATCGAAAGAGGTTTTTTATGGCAAAGATCCAGAATGTCAAGGCAAGAGAGATCATCGATTCACGCGGTAACCCCACCGTTGAGGTGGATGTTATCCTGGACAACGGCATCCTCGGCCGCGCCGCGGTCCCCTCGGGCGCTTCCACCGGCGAACGCGAAGCCATCGAGCTGCGCGACGGCGACAAGAAGCGCTACATGGGCAAGGGCGTGCTCAAGGCTGTTGCCAATGTGAACACCACTATTAAAGAGAAGATCATCGGGCAGGTCCCGGATTTCCGTGCGATCGACAAGATCTCCATTGCCCTTGACGGGACGGAGAACAAGGCCAAGCTCGGTGCCAACGCGATCCTGGGCGTGTCGCTTGCGGTGGCGAAAGCCGCGGCGCTCAATGCCAATGTCCCGCTGTACCGTTATATCGGCGGCGATGACGCGAAGATCCTCCCTGTGCCGCTGATGAACATCGTCAACGGCGGCGCCCACGCGGACAACAATCTTGATATCCAGGAATTCATGATCATGCCCATCGGCGCTCCGACGTTCAAGGAGTGCATCCGGATGTCATGCGAAGTGTTCCACAATCTCAAGGCCCTGCTCAAGGCCAATGGCCTCAACACGTCCATCGGCGATGAAGGCGGGTTTGCCCCGAATCTGAAGTCCAACGAAGAAGCGCTGTCGTATATCATCCAGGCCATCGAGAAAGCCGGCTACAAGCCCGGTAAGGATGTGTTCATCGCGATGGATTGCGCTTCGTCTGAATACTACAAGAACGGCAATTACGAATATGACGGCAAGGTCTTCTCATCCGTTGAGATGGTCGCCGAGTACGCGAAGCTTGTGAAGAAATATCCGATCGTGTCCATCGAGGACGGCCTCGACCAGAACGACTGGGCGGGCTGGAAAGAACTGACCGCGCAGCTGGGCAAGAACGTGCAGCTGGTGGGCGACGATCTTTTCGTGACCAACGTGAAGTGCCTCAAGCAGGGCATTGACCAGGGTATCGCCAATTCGATCCTCATCAAGGTCAACCAGATCGGGACGCTCTCCGAGACGCTCGACACCATCGCGCTGGCCAAGAAGAACAAATATACCTCGATCATGTCGCACCGCTCCGGTGAAACGGAGGATGTCACGATCTCCCATCTTGTCGTCGCGACGAACATCGGCCAGATCAAGACGGGTTCGCTGTCACGCACGGACCGCCTGGCGAAATATAATGAATTGTTGCGCATTGAAGAGGAGCTTGGTCCTAAGGCTGTTTACGCGGGGCCGATCTGGGGCAAGGTTATTTAAGGCGTGATACGTAACGTCGTATTTCTTTTTGTTATGCTTGCGGCGGTTTTTGTGGTATATCTACCGTCGTACCTGCAGATGCAGGACCTGAGGCATCGCAACGAAGTGTTCCAGAAGCGCATTACCGACCTTGAAAATGAAACGAACGTCCTGACCGCGGAGCGCGAGCGGTTGATCAAAGACCCGTCGTATTTTGAAAAAGTCGCGCGCGAGCGGATGGGGCTGATCAAGGACGGCGAGCTGATCTATAAAGTAGTGCCGCCGGGTACCAAAAAGGCGGTTGTGGCGGAAGAAGAGAAAAAGCCGGCCGCAACGGCAAAGAAAACGAAGAAAAAACCGGCCCCAAAGCCGGCATCGATAAAAGATTAAGACTTCGCGGGGTGGAGCAGCCTGGTAGCTCGTCAGGCTCATAACCTGAAGGCCGTTGGTTCAAATCCAACCCCCGCAACCATCAGAAAAACCCAGTCCCCTTTTAGGGGCTGGGTTTTTCTGTTGATGGGGGTCTGGTGCACGAAATTAAACAAGCCCCGACGCTGTCGGGGCTGTTGGTTCCATACCGGCCTTCCATAAAATTTTCCCGGAAAGGCCGGGATCCCGCGAGCAAAGCGAGCGGAAATCCAACCAAGAATCAGCTCCAAAATTCCCAAAAACCCTGCCGTGATAGCACCGTGCTAGCAAACCTCTCGTTTTTCGCTTGTTTCCCAATGGTTTACAACAATTATTTTTACTTCGTGGTGGTGTTTGTGTTGTCCCAATCCCTTTTTCTGTCCCGAAATTAACTTAAAAGTGGTTTAAGGTTATTTCTTATGTTGCCCGCGTGACGTCCTGTTATGCGGGATTTTTTTGACTTCTAAAAGATTTATCCGCCACTATGCCGAATTTCGCCGTATAGGGCCGTTAGAGGGATTTGATTCTGTTTCAGCTCATAGGCTGTGTGTTGCTAAGAATATTGAATTATTTCCGCCACTTTTAAAGAAGTTTACGTAATGAGCCTTTGGAGAGGTGATGTTGTTGACCAATGATTTTTAAAGATTTCTTATCTTTTTTCCGGACACTTTGGAAAAAGCGCCGTATATACCTGAGGGAGGGGCTAGTTGTTGTTCAGGCTGTTGGTTTCTTGATCATATTGGAGGTTTCTGGACGGTATTTTAAAGATATTTTAACTATTTTCCGGCCACTTGGCAAAAAACGTCGTATATACCTGAGGGAGGGGGTTGTTGCTGGTTTTGATCGTTGATTGCTAAAGATTTTTCAACTATTTTCCGGCACTTTTGACGTTTCTTTCGTAAGTAACTAAAGGGAGGCACTTGTTGTGTTGGAGCCAGGGGTATGTCTTTTACGGGAGTTGCTTTGTGGTGCTTATTGAAGGATTGGATGTGCCGGACTGGTTCTTTTTTCAGCTTCGTTTTAGGTGATGTTTCTTTGTTCCTTCTCTTTAAGTATATACGCCGAAATTCTTAAAAGTGACGGAAATATTTTCCTTTTTCAAAATATTCCCGTCACCTTGGCAAAAAACATCGTATAGAGCTAGTAGAGGGGGTTGATTCTGTTTGATGTGTGTTTTTAAAGATTTTTAATCTTTTTTCCGGCACTTTTTGAAAAGTCGCCGTATAGGGCCTATGAGGGGTTGTGATGCTGGTAGTGTTCGTTGGATGTGTGGTTCTAAAGATTCTTGATCTTTTTTCCGGCACTTTGGCCAAAACCTCCGTATATAGCCTAAGGAGGGGCTTGATGCTGTTGGAGTTCAGTGGCTGTGTGTTTTTAAAGATTTTTAATCTTTTTTCCGACACTTTGCTCAAAAACGCCGTATTAGCCTTAGGGAGGGATTTGATCAGGGAGAGAGGGTGGATCCAATATGTCAAAACGCTGGAAGGTGAAATTAAAAAGTGATGTTGTGCGCGCTTCCATGGCCGGGGCCAAGGTGTCCCAGAATGCATTGGCCAGAATGATCCCGGTGAGCAGCGGGTATATGTTTCAGCTCATGGATGGTTCCCGGAGTCCTTCATGGCATGTGCAGCGCAGGTTTCTTTATATTCTGGGCGGGTTGAAGTTCGAGGATCTCTTTCAAAACATTGATTGCAAGAAAGGATGACGTGGTTATGGAAACAAAAAACGAGTCGTATTTCAGGATGAGCAAGCCAGCGGTGGATGTGATCAGCCAGGTGTTGGGGCGGTCAGCGGTTCTGGTCTATTTGTGGCTTTGCTATTACGCACGAGAGGACCAGTTCTGTTCACCGGCCGTTCAGCTGATTGCCCAAAAGGCAACCATTGCCAAGCGCACGGTTACCCGGAGCCTTCAGGCGCTGGAGGTCATGGGCTTTCTTAAGATCATACGCACTCCAGGGAAGGGGAACCAGTACCAGCTTTTGCAATGTGATTTTGAGGCAGTGAAAAAGTTGATGAGGCTCATTGGAAAACGGATGCCGTCTGAGATCGCCACGCCCAAAACTGTGAGAAGAGGTGCGGTTATTGATGGACGAATGGATGAGGTGCTATGAACACGTTTGAAATCGCAGAGGTCAATATTTTACCGGTTAAACCGCAGAACGGATTGGTCGCGTTCGCCTCAATGATCATTAATAACCGGCTTTACGTGGGCAATATTGCCGTTTATACCTCGCCAACGGCAAAAGATGGGTTCCGGCTCGTTTATCCGGAAAAAGTGCTGCCCAACGGCAAAAGGATCAATTGCGTGTATCCAATTACGCAGGAAGCCGGAGAGGTTATTAAAAAAGCTGTGATCGAGCGGTATCTGGGTTTGATGCAGAGAGCGTCTTACTGAGTTTTGTTTAATAAAAATGTGGTGAAGGTGTGTTATGGGACGAAA
>CAIOTT010000010.1 GCA_903861305.1 Candidatus Omnitrophota bacterium
AGGTGAATTCAGGTCGCGTGGCAAATCCGTCGAGGATTTGCCAGCTTTGCGAGGTAATCCTGGACTTTTGCCTGTCCTGGGCTGACGCACCCGACAGACCAGGGCACGCACTTTTTAGTGCACAGTATTCTCGACGCTGTTGTGAGAAGCGTGCAAAATCCGGGATAAATTACTGCAGTTTTGTCGACGGTGAGTTTAGTACTAATAGAAAAGCCCACCAGATATCTCTGATGGGCTGATCTAAATGGCTCCCGCTTGTTGATGAATTCCTCAAATGGCTTAGCTCTAATGAATATATGCTAATAGATCAAAGAGCCTGACTAGCCGGTATCCTGGTAACTTTACCATTCTTCCAAACAATTACCGGCATACCCAGTCTTTCACGCTCTTTTACAACTTTGTGAACAGCCGATTTCAAAGCATCAAAGGCTTTATTTGAAATGTCGTTTGTCTTAGTCATGGCATTACCTTAATTTAGATATTTTCTCAAACAATTTCTGATCAAAGATTTCAGACTCCGCATTCTTTTTTGCAATTAAACGCGGATGGGATGCGGAATTATCAAACAGATCCCATGAATCCAGAAAAGGTTCATAGACCTTTAGGAAATTGTAAATACTTCTATTAAAGCGTCTTAGCACATCTACTTTAGGAACATCGTGCCCACCCAAAGACACCCGTTCCTTAATACGCGCCAATGAAAGATTTGGATCAGGCACCCAAAGAAAGAATAAACGTACAAAGTAACCTTTCGTGCGCAATGATCTTAATAAAGAAAGATATGTCTTCCCAGACAAGGTCGTCTCAAAACCAAAATCGATCTTTCTGTCAGAAAAATCTTGGATTTGCTTTAAGACAAGACGCCCCGCATGGATCGCGGATGTCTGAGGTGAAAAAGGCGATAAACCTTGAGCGATAAGGTCAGCATTAATAAAATTATTACATTTGGCATAATTGGGCAGGAATTCCCTGGCGAACGTCGTCTTCCCCGATCCATTCGGCCCAGCAATAATGTAGAGATTAGGTTTCTTCATGGGAGAGATTATATCATAAAAAGAAAAAGCCACCCCCTAGAGAGTGGCTTTTCAAAAACTCCCCGGGGGCACCGCCACCCTATAACCATCTCTGAACGAGACTGCTCTCTGAAGTTGCTGACTATATAAGAAACGAGCCAAACAGAGATAGTTTTCGAACACATCAAATGGCCGATTTAAAAGAAAAAGAAGCCTAAAAATGTCCATTTCAGCCCATGGACAACGTGGACATTTATCTCTAACTCGCTATGCCGCAACGGACAACAAAATGTCCATGTATGTCCACGGGACAAGGTTCTTTGTCCCTCATGTCCATGCCTTAAAAGCCCTCTACTTACGTCAAACTGACGATCCCTATCGTGCTCCCACCAGCATCATCGTCATCATCATCCCGACAATCCTCTTCTGGTGTAGTCCGCTGAAAGTCAATATGATCAATGCCGCGCCCTTTGCTATCTCTTATTTCTGTTAGGCCAAGGAAACCCACTCCGTCCGTTACAGCCTCTCTTAACGCCATCTCAAGAGCATCCGGGCCATCGTCATGTGCCCCTCTCGGGTAATATTTGAGCTGGTCCAGCAATTCAGTATGCTTGTACGAAAACACCACTTGCCCGGTTGTAATGTGAGTCTCCATGCCGAAGATCCTGAAATCCTTGTTCTTGGTGGTGCGTATTTCTTTAAACGCTCCAACCACATTCTCCTGATGGGCCCGGTCCTGAATATTCTTAAGCAAAAGCTGTGGGCACGTGTTGGCCTCGATAATAAACTTGTTCATCGGCTTACGGATCTTGCAATAATTCACGACCGCCTCAATGATCTCCTCCTGCGGACGCATCTTGATATCCGCGTCCAGGACATACAGCTTACCCTTATGCTTGGCCAGAATAACGATCGCTGAAGGATCATTCTTGGTTTTCATCGTTCCCACGCTGGGATCAAGGGCGCCGATGATCGTGTAATCATCTTTAAACGAAGCCAGCAGTTCATCCACAGTCTGCCCGTATTCCCGGTCCCAATAAGTAAATGTGTCGGGATTATAACGACACTCTTTGGCATTGGATGGATCGTTCTGTTTCTCCGCGTCAAAGCTGTAAGAACTTTCAAGCTCTTTGATCTTGATCAGCGCATAATAATCCTCAACTTCTTCCCATAGAACCTTTGTGCCCTCCAACATAGCCTGTTTATTGGCCTCGAAGAACTTGTTGGCTGCCTCGAAACCAGAGACATCCTCGTAAACCTCTCCGTTGCCGAACAGAATATTCTTCCATCTTTCCCAAAGGTCAGTGCGGGCAGAGAATTTAATGACCGCCTTATAAATACGTTTCTCCCAATCCAGAAACTCCCCCACTCGCGTCAAGCGCGACAGCAGGGAATCCCGATGCAATAACGTCCCGACGGCGACGAAATTACAGGTCTTGGGCGCTCCGGCCTTAAGTACAAACCCTGTGAACCAGCGCAGGACCTTGTCTCTGGCATCACTGCTAAATGTATTTTTTTCGCCATCAACATCGTCAAGGATGATCAACGTCGGGCGATCCGCGTCATGCTTGAAGCCTCGCGATTCCTGCCCTTCTCCCAGCGCCGCGATCATGACGTTGTTGGGCGTAACGATCTGGTCTTGCGTCCATTTTGTCCGCGCTTTTGCTTCCGGAGCAAAGACCTCGGGAAAGTCTTCCTGAAGAAGCGTATTGGTATCCAGCGCGACCGAAATGCCCGACAACAACTGCTGGGCCTGCTTGGCCGTTGCTGAAAGGATCAGAATACAGCGTTCCTTGCTGTAACAGATCGACCACATCACATAAAAGAAACTCACCACCGTGCTCTTGGCATGTGCGCGGGGTGCGGCCACAGCCAGACGCCCGCTGCGCGTCTCGGACATCTCCTGAAGCAAACCACAGATCTCGTGGTGAAAGGTACACGGATCAAAGGCCGCATGTCTGGGAAAATACGTCTGGGCAAAGGCCAGAATGGATCTCTCGCCCATCTTCCTGCGCAATTGACTTAACGTATTCAGTTCACTGGCCATTTGAAGCCTCCTTGGCTTTACTTAACTCGATGATCTTCTCTTCCAGCCGCGCCAAGCCCTGTTTGGCCTCACCCAATGCAATATTACGACGAATATCCTCAATAAGTTTCACAACTTCCTGATCATTGATACTGCCGCCATCGGTCGCAATTTTCTCAAGGCGGGCCAATTCATCTTTAAGTTGCTGCGGCGTCTTTTCGCGCTCCTGACCAGCCGCCGCTTCAAGTTTAAACGCTTCTGCCGGTAAAAGCCCCAGTCCCCGGGCGATCTCGATCTCATCTTTGATCATTTTCCATACATGGTATCCCGCCTGAACTCTATCCTGTCCTAAAAAGCTTTGGTCATTGGCCAAACGCATCATCAGATCATTGATGCTCGCCATCCTGGTCGTCAGATCACCACGTAAGCGTTGCCGGTAATCCGCGGGAAGGGCTTTCGCGTCCTTCTCAACGATCTCGGCCTTGTCGCGTCGGATCGTTTTGTCGCTTACCTGCAACACCGACGCCATGGAGGAGATATCTTTCCCAAGACCATGCATGCACCGGACACAATCCTGCCTCAGTTCTGGTGACAAGGTTTTTGGGTCCAGCGTGCCGTTGGCTATCTGTTTGAGAATATGAAGAACCGGCGTGTCTTCCAGATTCCCTTTAAGTGTTTCGTCTGCCATGTTTTCGTCCCCCCTTATCCACAACCTTTTAAAGATGGTATTTCTTTATTATTTCTTCGCTCACTTTATCCCGCCCGAAACGCTGGACATATCTTCTGACAATGGCGTCACAATAACGTGGGTCCATTTCAATGCCGTAGCAACGCCGTTGGAGGGTTCCCGCCGCGATCAGTGTGGTGCCCGATCCCAGAAACAAATCTAAAACAATATCGCCGCGCTTGGAACTGTTCCTTATTCCGCGCGTGGCCACCGCAATGGGCTTTTGAGTCGGATGTATATAGTTAAGCTTGGAATCCCGATTTACCCGCCAGAGCGTGGTTTCATTCTGTGGACCATACCATTTATGAGCACCGCCTTTTTCTTTCCAGCCGTACAAACAAAACTCGGTTTGCTGTTTATAATCCGTCCAGCCCAGAGCAAAAGCCTCCTTGGCCCAGGTAATGACCGCCGAGATCCGCATTCCCAGAGCGAGCAGGATCTCATACATCGGCCCAAATTGACGACTGCCGTTCCAGATATAGACGGCGGCGCCATCTTCCAGAACACCAACGGCATTAACTAAAACCTGTTTTAACCACTCCTCGTATTTGTCCTGCGGCATATTGTCATTGGCGATCTTCCGCCAACGGTCGCCAGAATCCCGGGCCTCTCCGTAATTGACATTGTACGGCGGGTCAGTAAACAAAAGTCCGGCCTTGTTCCCTGCCAGCAACCGGTCGAGATCCTCTTTTTTAGTAGAGTCTCCGCAGAGAATGCGGTGCGGCCCCAGCTCAATAAGATCGCCGGGAACCGTAATGGCGGTCGCATTTTCATCAAACTCAGGCTTATCCTCATCGTCGTCGACAAGCCAATCAAGGGCCTGGCTGATCTCGCCGGGATCAAAGCCGGTTAAGCCGGCATCAAAGCCTTCCAATTTGCTTAGCTCATCCAGCAAATGGCCGAGTTTATCCCGATCCCAATCGCCCTGAATTTTATTGAGCGCAAGATTGAGGGCCTTTTCCTTGGCATCATCGAGATCAACGACGCTGACCTCAACCTCGGTCTGGCCCTGTTCGATCAGGATCTTCAGCCGCTGATGCCCGCCGACAAGGTTCCCGGTTCGGCTGTTCCAGACCAAGGGCTCGACATAGCCGAAAGTATCAATGCTCTTCTTGAGCTTTTCGTATTCCTTGTCGCCCGGCTGAAGATCAAGCCGCGGATTGTACGCGGCAGGGTTGATCTTATCTATTCCAACTTTTCGAATATCCATTATTTCTCCCAGCCTTTAAATTCTCCGATTAATACAACACCCGTCTCTTCATTAGTGACGCTATAAGTTCGAATGTCCCGGCCTTTCCCAACCGTTCTGGAAACGCACGCAGATTGCCCTTTGCGCCAATCGTTCATTTGCTCAAGATTATTCTGATGTATCATGGGCGCTGATAATGTCCAGATGGAATCATCTTCCAGCACGATCAAGGAATCCTTTACCTTGCGCACTTCCCAGGACCTGTCCAAATGGTTTTCCGGATACACGGTATCTGTGATGGACTTGGTAACATTATCGGACGGCGACTGATTATCCGCTCCCTTCAGACAAGTCCCGTCAAATTTCTGTTCTCTGGAAATATTTGTCACCGTATACGCACTCGGACGCTTGATCCTTGTATTTAAACTGCCCCTGCCGGCAACAGTAACAATATCGCCAGAGTCCCACCCGGAAGGTGGCAAGGGTGAGAAATCAAACAATGAGCCATCTTCCAGAAGCATCTTCGGCGACGCATACTCTTTGATCTTTAACCGCTTGTTCAATGTTGGTGTTTCCATAGCCGACTCCTTTTGTTATTACTTTTCTTGTGACCGTGCCATGGCACGGTAAACTTCCTCTTCATTGCCGCACTTGAGAAAATCCTCACAAAACCTCGGTGACCGCACAAGGCCCACGAGTTTTGCCATTGCCCTCATACACATCGCATCTGGCCTGACGCTGAACAAGGACACTAAAACGATCCGGACGCTCATATCCATTCTTTCAAACACCACGGTTTGACGTGTACGGCACAAGATAAACGCAAATGGACGGCTCATTTCAATACCGCTCGCCTCCGGAAAGGCGAGGCCCGGCACAACTCCGATCCCCCTTTGCCGTTCCCTTGCCAGAAATTGCTGATAAAGAACAGCCGCGTCCTTGACCAAGCCTTTCTCCTGCGCGAAACCTGAAATATTCAGCATGATCTCTGACTTGTCTTTGCCGTCCAGATCAAGGATCAGGAATTCGGTGAACATTCTTTTCATAAGGACAATGTTAAAGTTTTGCATTTTCATCCTCCGGATACTGACGAAACAACGTCAGCATTTTGAGCGTCACCACAAGCGTGACAAGATTGCTCACGATAAAAACCGGATCCCCGATCACAATGGCACGAACCAGATAACAGCCTGCCATAAAAAACAAGAGCTGGTACGACTGTAAACTCACGCCATGGGTTGATCTAAGCGATAACGATTTCATCAACTGCGGCACAGTAACCATCACCCCGAATACCACGCCCACCCAGCCCACAATGTCACTGATATAATTCATATCAAACCTTCCTGTCTTCGATTATCCGTTCAACCTTGCCTGCCACATGCTCAAGAACATTGACGGCCGTGCGTAAAACCTTGCCGTTGAGCCCGCCTTCAAAGATCCCGATCTCCAGTCCCAGAACACTTCGCCCTGTCACGTCCTGTCTCGTCTCATAACCAATAAAGTTGGTATTGCAAAGAACCTCGATCTTGATAAAGGTCAGCCTGAATAGCGGCGATTCTTGACCTACAGCCACATCCCGAACAATCCTGAACCCCGGGTCATTCCAGGTCTTGTAGATCTGGCAGATACATTCATCTTCAAAACACAGATCAAAGCTCAGCGACATATGATCGTCTGTAAGAAAGTTCCTGGGTATCAGATCAGCTTCAGCGGCGGATGTCTTTATGATCTCAATATCCCTGTACTGCTTGAGGAAATTCTCAAAACCGTCTATAAGGGCCTCCTCAGAGACATCCAGCTCAGTGAATAGGGCCTTTAGGCCCCATGAAAACTCTTTTTCCCTGTTGAAACGTGCGATCCTGTTCATCTTGCCCTCCGTCGTAAAAATTAAAAAACCTCCGTCAGCGCATATAGGCTAACGAAGGTTTTTTTTGACATTCTGGTGGCGGATTTATTCCTTCTAACTCGCCACCGATTCTATGACTGAAGTATGCCCGATAAAAATACGATTGTCAACCCGGGCACCCAAATCAGGCAAAAATATTCTTTGTTTTCTCCGAAAAAAGCTCAAGCAGACGACGTTGATCATCTGAAAGCTCAATTAATTTACTGCGTTGCTGCGGATAGATCTCGGCCTCTTCCCAAAATGCCTGGGCCACACTTGCCGCAATGCCAAGCTTTCTTCCGGATGACAACAGGCGTTCTACCAGGGTATTCGCATCAAACAGAAAGACGGCTTCCACAACCCATGGTCTGGGAACCCCCTTGGATGTCATCTGTGCCGACTTAGGTCCAGCCAAAACCAGATAATAATCCGGGCGGCCAGAAGCTTCAGCATTAATATCCAGAATCCCTTCCCGCATCGCATACCACTTGATATTCACTGATCGTCCTTTAAGCGCGCCCTCTTCAAAATAACCATCACTGCCTTTATTACTGGCCGATGATTCGAGATTGATACGAAAAATCTTGGAAGCAATATATTCGCCTATATGCCCGATCGCCGCTGGCCGATTTATTAACTCCATAATACGCAGTTCGGTCTGATTTCTTTCTTTTATATAACTCGCCAACTGTATTAAATCGTCCATGACCGCCCCTTTAAATATGACTTTTAAGTTTCAACATAATATCGATCATCGCTTGAGTATCCAGCTGGCAATATTCCTCCAGACGCTGTCTCACCTGTGCGCGCTCTTCTGCCGGGACATCATGATACGTGACCCGATAAAATTCCTGACTGGCCCCTTCGCCCTCCGAGATCGCCATGCCTTCATAGCCCTTGCCCGTAAGGATGGGCAAAACAACCTTGATCGACGCACTGCCCTTCTGATCAGGATGGTAGTAATGAAAAGACCGGAACGGAACCAGCAGATCCACCATACGGTCGATAACATGGCGTATCCAGACGGCCTCATCGGGGAAACTGACAGCCAACTGCTCGAGCACATTCTCCTCAAAGGTCTGATTATAAACGATCACCGTGCCGCTATCGCCAATAAGCCGTTTTAACTCTTTTAAGAATGCGGGCCGCGGATCTTGCGGGCCCTCTGCCAGGAAAGAATAATGCTGCGGCGACTCCAGCCCCTTTGAAATAACATGCAGAGAAAACTGAAATGGTATCTTCTGGTATGGCCGCGTGCCGTCAAATATCGGAACCGCAGGGCTGATCGTCTCAAAATCCATAAAATACAAAGGCCACTTCAGCTGAGCAAAGAAATTTTGCAGGGCCGGCTTGTCGATATGGGCGCTGTTCTTGACGACAGCCTCTTTTTGAATGCGCTGGATGTGCGTAAAGGGAAACGTCTCGGGGATATCCGCCATGGTGACAGTGCCCTGACCCAGCAGATCAAAAGCCTTCTGCCCGCCACGATATAACTCAAACACACTGCGCGAGGGCAAAAATGCCCAGCACAACTCTTTGAGTGGGCATTCATAAGGCTGGTTGCATTGCGGACCAATCGGAACATCTGGTTCCTTGGGCTCCCTGATGATCTTGAACATGGCGGCAACTTTATCTGGAACACGCGCTATTTCAACATCCACCAGCCCAGAAACATCCTCTTGAGCCAGAAACTTTGCCGGATTCATATCGCCCTGACGCACATATTGATTATCAATGCGCATCAAGGAACAGCCGGTAATCTTTAACCCAGCTTTCTCGCAGACATGCTTTTGAAATGCAACATCCTGTATATGCTCATCCTTAACATTCGTACTGCTCTTAACTTCAATGATCTCCCAGCCATTGTTGCCAGATGGACGCAGGACATCCACCCGAGCATATAGCTCACCGCTTAGAAACCCGGCTTCAAATATAGGCCGCCTCTCTGTTAATAAGGCTTTCGTCTGCTGGAGATTAAGTTTGAAATCCTCTGTGGGGACATCAACGCCATTTGAAAACAGCTTTTTAGCGATCTCCCCCACGGCATGGCCCTGGTCAAAGATAAACTGCCGTGACGCATCAAACGGCGGCAGTCTCTTCGGATCATTAAAAGTCACCCACAAGCACTTAGGGCACTGAAGCCCTGTCATATATTTGGATTTAGTTAATAGTGCCATAATGAAATCATTCCCTGACAATTATTCCGATCGTGGTCAGCTTGTCATTCCTTGAGTACGCCCCAAGCTTCGCGCCCAAGGATGTCGTAGTGCACACTCCGTCCGCCACCGGATGCTTGCCGCAACAAGCCTTTTTCAACCATATCCGAGATCTCACGGAACGCGGTCGCCCTGCTCGTGCTCCCAAGGCTCACATATTTCCGGGTCGTCAAACCGCCGACAAATTCACCCGGCCCTGCATCCAGCATCCGATTAAGGATCTTCTTTTGACGCTCATTGAGCTGAACCTGCGCGTGCTCTGCCCAGAAATCCGCCTTCAAAAGGACCTTGCCCATTATCTTTTCCGACTTCCCGATGGCTCGCTGATAACACCCAAGGAACCACGAGAGCCAGCCCGTGAGGTCCAGATCAGCTGTCTTCGAGTTCTTCTCGAGGATCTTGTAATAGTCATCCCGCTCTTCCATGATCTGGGATGAAAAGCTGTAGTATCTCACCTTGAGTTTCTCGTCCTGCGCAAGCGCCATATCAGTAAGGCTCCGGGCAATACGCCCATTGCCGTCCTCAAAAGGATGGATCGTCAGAAAATAAAAATGCGCCACCCCCGCGCGGAGAAGCCCGTCCACACTGCCGTGGCTTTCCTTCCACCACTGAAGGAATCTTTTCATTTCACCATCGACCGCGTCCCCAGGAGGCGCCTCAAAATGGATACGTTCACGCCCCACAGGCCCCGAAACAACGCGCATAGGGTCGTCGTGGCCTCTCCATTGGGCGACGCGGATCTTATGAAGTCCCGAGTACCCTGTCGGAAAAAGAGCGCCATGCCATCCAAAAAGCCTCTGCTTATTCAAAGAAGTATCGAATTTCCGGGTCGCGTCCAGAACAACCTCAACGAGCCCATCAACAGACCTGGATGAACGCCCGAGCCCCGCTGTTGGAAGCCCCAGGTGCCTTGCCACCGATGAGCGGACCATCTGCAAATTCAAAAGCTCACCCTCGATCTCGGATGTCTTGATGACTTCCTCGGTCAGGATGTTCGCCTGGGCCTCTTCTTCAAGCTTGAGGCCTAGCCGTTTAACACGGCCCAGAAGGTCGCCCTGAGCCAGTCTGGCCTGCCCTAGAACAGGTAA
>CAIOTT010000011.1 GCA_903861305.1 Candidatus Omnitrophota bacterium
GATTTCTTTGCTCAACATTGTATTCTCTATCACCATAGGCCATTTGTATGGCATATATGGGATGGGCGCAGGGATGGTTTCCATGCTCTTGTGAATTATCATCGTCTGGCGGAGAGTGGTGGAGTGGGCCGGCGTATGTTGGAAGCTTTGATTTATTCATATTTAGGCGATTGGATCATGCGTCAGCGAGATGGTATTAAAAGAAACGAGGCTGGTGCGGATGGGCGTTTAGCGGCAGCTTTGGAGTTGGAAGAAGAGCTAAAGAAAATACTCGCAGGTGAACCGCCCTATGATCTTTTTGTGCGCTGGAAACCGTTAGCAAAACAGGCTGTTGGATGGGAGCCAGATATTAATGATGGCGTTCGTATAAATATTCGTCCATTTATGGCGGCCACTTTAAGCAAGGGTAAGAAGGGGGCCGGGGTTTTGCGCGACAAGCCAAATATTAAGTGGGATAAGGATCGCGGAAAGGAACCATCGCGGGCTAAGAAGGATTTTCCGTGGTTCTGGACTTGGGATGAAGCCTTAAAGGATTTCATGGGTTGTAAAGATTTTGACGGTAACCGTTGGAATGATTGTCACTATTCCAATGTAGTTAAGCACAAGGCAAGAGAATGACATCATCGATAAATAGAAAGAAAAAACAGGCTAGCTGCTTGTTGGATATGCTCACAGCCTCTTGGGTGGCGGTGTCGCGCCATCATGCAGGGGCTGAGGAAAAGCCGGTTGCTATTCTTTGGGCAGACGCAGATGAGCAGTGGCGGCCAGTGGTTGAAAAGATGCGCTCACGCAAGGCGTCGTTGATCACGTTAGGCGCGTATGACCCGGATAAATGGATCGGCCCTGCGATCTGGATCAAATGTGTTGTTGATCAGACCATTGATATTGGTCTTCCTAAAGATGAGATTCCGATTATTTATCTTCCGCGCGTGAATCGTCAAATGTTGCGTACAGCCACGGAATGTCCGTTTAATCTGGAGCCTTTGATCGAATTACAGTATCGCGGTGTTGTCTGGACTCAGCGCAATGGGAAGGACTGGACGCTAGAGGCATTTCTTGTGTCTGACGAGGGACTTGATCTTGACGTTGCCAAGGATGAGGCAACGCGTCGGTCCATTTATGCATCATTGGCTGTTTTGGCCGAAACTCCCCTGAGCCGTTTGGAAGGAAGACGTCTGGAAGCAGAAGATTTTGACAGACTCATGATTGGCGATCAAGACAGGGATATGCTTGAGTGGATGAGCGACCCGGATCATGTTCGGCCTCAATGGGGTGATGGTCGTTGGCATGCGTTTCGTTCGCGCTGTAAGGACGACTTCAAATTTGATCCGGAAGCGGACGGTGTTATTGTTGCCGCTGAACGGATGGCACTTAGAAAGCAGGATGTTTGGAAACAGCTATGGGCGCGTTTTTCTGAGGCGCCGTCTCATTATCCGGGCGTTGAAGATCTTCTAATAAAAGCCAAGCCTGTTGGAGAGCTTCTCTTTGATCTGGAGCCTTGGCCGGATGAGAATGAAAAAGCCGAGAACAAGCTGCGTAATGCATTACAACAGCTGACGGGCATATCTTTTGATGACGCAAGGCAAAGAATACAGGAATTGGAGAATGAGCATGGTAGGCGTAGGGAATGGGTCTGGGCGAAATTAGGCAGGAGTCCCTTGGCTAAGGCTTTGCAGGATTTGTCGATGCTTGCGTTAAAGGCTGTGCCCATAAGAGGTGCCTCTTTTGATGAATTGGCTAGAAATTATTCTTCAACGGGATGTGCAACTGACACGGCATTATTAAACGCTCTTACTGAGGGTAGATCATCTCAAGATAAGACGGCAATATATGCCGCTGCGAGAGCTTTGTATTATCCGTGGTTGCTTGATACGACTGAAAATTTTCAGAAGTTTACGGTTACGACACCACTGCCTACAATTAAGCAGCATAAGGATTATCAAGTGGCGGTTGGTGAATGTGTCATGTTTGTTGATGGCCTACGCTTTGATCTTGGGCAAAGATTACAGGCTTTACTAGACGAGAGGGGCTTAAAGGTTGCCTTGGAGCATGCGTGGGCAGGAGTTCCGACAGTAACGTCTTCTGCGAAGCCGGCCAGTACACCGATAACATCAAAAATAGGCCTTTCTTCTGTATTGAGTGAGACATTCTCTCCTATTTTGTCTGGTACTGGTCAAGAATTAAACACGGTTAGATTCAGGAAGTTATTAGAAGAGGCCGGCATTCAAATTATTGGTGAGGATGAGTCGGGTGATCCGACTGGCAAAGGCTGGACCGAGTTTGGCGTTATTGATAAAAGAGGGCATGACCTTGGTCAGGATTTGGCAAAGCAGCTTATTGAACAAATAGAAGGAGCTGTTGAGCGTGTCATGTTCCTTTTTGAAAGTGGCTGGAAATCTGTACGCATTATTACCGACCACGGCTGGTTGTTAATGCCCGGAGGTCTTCCGAAAACTGAATTGCCAGGGTATTTGGTAGAAAGCCGTTGGTCCAGATGCGCCGTTATAAAGGGGCAGTCTAAAGTTTCTGTACCGACAGCGCCATGGTTTTGGAATCCTGATATTGATATCGCTGTGTCGCCGGGGATATCTGCTTTCAAGGTCAATGAAGAATACGCCCATGGCGGGATAAGTATTCAAGAGTGCTTAACGCCAGTATTACTTGTTCACCCATCTAAGGACATGAAGCGGGCGACAGCCACGCTCAAATCAGTGCAGTGGATCGGGCTGCGTTGTCGCGTCAAGGTGGTTTTATCGGATGCTTTTGAAGTTAAGGTAGATATCCGTTCGAAGGCGAATGCTCCAGAGACTTCTGTTGTTGAGTCAATTAAAGGGTTGGATGAAAATGGGCAGGTATCTTTAATGGTGCCCGACGAAGATAAAATCGGGACAGCAGTCAGTGTGGTTGTTTTGGACAATGCGGGGAACGTCTTGTCTAGGGAAATGACCACGATAGGAGGAGATCAGACATGAGTATTCAACTAGACCGTTTAGATCAATTGGCAGCATCAGCCTTTGACGGATTCATTGTCCGTAAGGATCTGGTGCGTCAATATGCGAGACAGTATCCAGTCCCGACGTATGTTGTCGAATTCTTACTTGGCCGGTATTGCGCCACGGTGAATGAAGCAGAAATACAGGAAGGCCTGAAGATTGTCGAGCAACAGCTTGCGAATCGGACTGTTCGTACTGGTCAAGAAGAGGTTTTCAAATCGAAAGCGCGTGAAGGCGGTTCGGTTAAGTTGATCGATATAGTTAAGGCAAGGCTCGATACAAAAAATGATTGCTACCTTGTGGAGTTGCCAAGTTTGACCTTGCGAGAAGTCAGGATCAGCGATGATCTTGTGAAGCAACATGAACGGATGTTGAGTGATGGCTTTTATGCTGAGGTGACATTGTCGTATGACGCTGTTATTGCTCAGGAGCAAAACGGTCGTCCATTTTCTATCGAGGCTCTGCGACCTATTCAGCTTTCGAAGTCGGATGCGATACAGATCCTCGCAAAGGGCCGTAATGCTTTTACTACGACTGAGTGGAAAGATTTTTTGATCCGCTCAATCGGCCTTGAACCGTCCGAGCTATCTGATCGTGCCAAGATAGTCGTTCTCTTGAGAATGGTTGCTTTTGTTGAGAGAAATTACAATTTGGTTGAATTGGGTCCACGCGGCACAGGCAAAAGTCACTTGTTTCAGCAGATATCGCCTTATTCACATTTGATCTCTGGCGGTAAGGCAACTGTAGCCAAGATGTTTGTCAACAATGCCAGCGGACAACGCGGTCTGGTTTGCCATTACGATGTGGTTTGTTTCGATGAGGTGTCGGGCATATCCTTTGATCAGAAGGATGGCGTCAATATACTTAAAGGTTATATGGCTTCGGGTGAATTCAGTCGCGGTAAGGACAGCATTCGCGCTGAAGGCGGCATTGTTATGGTGGGCAATCTTGACGTTGATGTTACCCAGCAGCAGAAGGTCGGGCATTTATTGAGCCCGTTGCCGGAAGAAATGCGCGATGACACAGCATTTCATGATCGTATTCATGCTTATGCGCCGGGATGGGACTTTCCAAAATTAAATCCCAATGTTCATCTTACAAAACGTTTTGGGTTAGTTAGTGATTTTTTAAGTGAGTGCTGGAATAAGCTCCGGACGACTAACCGGCTTTCTTTATTACAGGGCAAAGTGCATTTTGGCGGTGCTTTAAGCGGTCGTGACATTGAAGGCGTGAACAAGACGATTAGTGGCTTGATCAAGCTTTTGTTCCCTGATCCGGAGATGACGATTCCTGATGCTGATTTGGAATCGATTATCCGTATTGCTTTGGAATCCCGTAGGCGCGTTAAAGAGCAGCAGAAACGTTGTTTTAAGAGCGAATTTCGGAACACGCATTTCAGTTATACGATTGGTACGGAGGGCGTGGAGCAATTTGTTTCTACGCCAGAGCTCCATAGTGATGAGGCGATTGAGAGCGATCCCTTGCCCCCAGGGCAGGTGTGGGCGATTGGACCGGGGAATTCTGAAGGCGGCCCCGGATTGTTTAGAATTGAAGCCACAGTGGGCCCCGGTAATGGCGTTAGGATTCTCAATATGCCGGCGCCGGCTGGATTCCGCGAAAGCGTGCGGATTGGAGAGCAGAATCTTTATGGGTTGGCCAAAAAGCTCATTGGCGACCGTGATCCAAGAACCCACGAGTTTTCGATCCAGTTAAGAGCTATGGACAATGATAAGAATGGGTCTGGTGTTGGCTTGCCTGTGCTGATCGCCCTTGCTAGCGGGTTGTTGGAACGAAGCGTTCGCGGAGGCCTGATCATTGTTGGCTCACTGAACTTGGGCGGATCAGTGGAACTTGTTCCCAACGCAATTTCCCTTGTCGAGATTGCGGTAGAGAAGAAGGCTGCATCGCTACTGTTGCCTGTTTCGGCCAGAAAGCAATTGAACGATCTTCCGGATGATCTTTGGACGAAGATCAACATTGAGTTCTATAGCGAGCCGGCGGATGCGTTTTTTAAGGCGTTGATGGATTAATATAGTGTTTGCAGAGGATAAAATATGACCAATCAAGGTTCTCCATATCAGGCATTATTTACAGCCTTAGAGGGGCTTCGGGGGCGAACTGCTCGATTTCGTCGCGTGGCACTTCATTTGCATTCTCCTGAGAGCCACGATTGGAATCAGACGGGCGATGAAACGCTCAACAGTCGGGATAAATTTCTTGGCGTTGGTGGAGAGGCTGAATTTATTAAGGCATTGAGTGAGCAGCTTGATTTGGTGGTCGTAACTGATCACATGAAATGTTCCTATGCTACAAAGTTGTCCATAGCCAGTCAAAAAGAGAAGGGTTTTTTAATTTTACCGGGAATGGAAGTAAATTTTCAGCCGGAGGCGGCGCTTAGCTGTTTTCGGCTTCATATACTTGTGATTTTTCCAGAGGGCTCTTCGGTAGAGAGAATTAGTCGTTTATTTGCCGGACTAGGCGGTATTCCTGATGATGGGAGTAGGACGGGTAATGAGATTGTGACAGGTCTTCATTTGGCCGATTTTATTAAGCGTGTTCATACCGAGAAAGGTATCTGTATAGCGGCACACGTTAATTCACAACAGGGGGTTCGTAAACATTTTCGTCAGACTGCCGCTGATATTATTAAGCTTTGGACACTTGATCCTGCAACTCAGGCTGAACAAGAACAAGATATTCCCGAGGGACTTAAGGATTATTTACTCAGTGTAGGTTTTGATGCGCTAGAGATAGCCAAGCCGACGGATAAGAAACATTATAAGTGGATTTCAACTACACAAGGTCATGAGGTTGCGATCCCCGTGACAATGCAATTTGATGCCCATTGTTTAGAGGATTTTAATCGACTGGATCGAGTGACCTGGATTAAGATGACCCATCTGAGCCTTGATGGGCTGCGTGATGCACTTAAATTCCCCGAAACTAGAATTCGTTTCAAATCTGATTTGCCAACACCGCCAAGTCCGCGTCTTCTTGGA
>CAIOTT010000012.1 GCA_903861305.1 Candidatus Omnitrophota bacterium
CAAAAAAGGACCAAAGGATAGATCATGGCACCAAGTACCGCAGCACGGAACGCCGCCTCCTGCTCCATGTATAACGTCAGCTGAAGAAGGACTTTAGGCATGGTCCCAGATGCCTCACCGACTTCTACAAGACTGACCCAAAAGGGAGAAAAGACTCTGGGATGTTTGGCCAGAGCGCGACTGAACGATTGCCCCTGCTCAACATCAAGAATAGCACTCTCCAGAACACGGGCCAGCTCTCTACTTTCGACTTGTTGGCTGATAACCGTGAGTGAGCGTAGTAATGGAACACCCGCTTCGATCATAGTCGCCAGCTGGCGCGCAAAAGAAACGATATCGTCCAAAGCAACACTGCCATGCGTGAACTTCCTTGTTATGGCAGTTTCCTGAATAGCAGCCCTGCCCTCAGAAAGAGCATCAGACTGTCTCTTGACGGCTGTGACAAAAAGCCCCTTGGCCTGTATTTCTTGAACTGCATGATCACTCAAGTCTGCTTCAACCACCTCGTTAAAGGTGCGCCCGGACATATCTTTGGCTGTAACCAGGAATTTTGCCATTACATTATTGCCTATATGACTGTCACGCCAAGCACCTCATCCAAACTCGTGACCCCCTCTTCAACCTTCTTGATCCCAGTCTCAAAAAGAGTCGCCATTCCTCCCTCACGGGCGGCGTCACGCAATTCGGAATATGTCGCGTTCTTTCCTATCAAACGCTTGATCTTTTCATCAACTAACAGGACTTCAGCCACGACTATACGACCTTTATAACCCGTATGAGAACATTTATCGCACCCTCTGGGCCGATAAATAAGATCGGTGGCAAGCTTGACCTCGCCTAGCTCCTCCGGCTTTGGCTCGTACGCCTCTTTGCAATTAGGACAGAGTTTGCGGCCAAGCCGTTGGGCTATGATTATGTTCAACGATGGCGTCAACAGATAGGAAGGGACGCCAACGTCCAACAAGCGTGTGATGGCAGATGGAGCATCGTTCGTATGCAGCGTTGACAGAACAAAATGGCCCGTCAACGCGGCGCGCGCGCATATCTGCGCGGTCTCAAGGTCACGCACCTCACCGACCATGATCACATCCGGGTCCTGACGTAAAAAAGAGCGCAATGCTTCAGCGAACGTGAACCCAATATCTGGCCGAATATGAACCTGATTGACCCCATCAAGACGGAACTCGACCGGATCTTCAGCCGTCATGACATTCTTGGAAGGCGACATGATCTCGGTAAGACAAGAATACAGCGTGGTTGATTTTCCACTGCCGGTAGGTCCTGTTACGAAACACAACCCGTAAGGAGACTGCAGGGCCTTTCGGATAATGACAAGTTGTTTGGCATCGAATCCCAGGATCGACAGGTCCAGCCGAATAGCATCCCTGTCTAGAATACGCATGACGATCTTCTCACCCCAAACCGTCGGAAGAGATGACACACGTAGATCGACAGTGCGATCTTCAAGCTTGGCAGAAATACGGCCATCCTGTGGCAACCGTCTTTCCGCGATATCCAGCTTGGCCAAGATCTTCACACGGGAAACAATGTGCTGGTGAAGATGCTTACCTGGCGGGGGTATTTGATAAAGCTCGCCATCGATACGGTATCGAAGCTCGATCTTGTCCTTGAAAGGCTCAATATGAATATCACTCGCGCGCTCATCGATCGCCTGTCGGATAATCAGGTCGACCAGCTTGATAACAGGCGCCTCTTCAGCCCTGGCGATAAGCCTGTCTAGGCTAAGCTCTGTTTCAGACTTTTCTTCAGCAAGAATATGTTCCTTCGACGTGGACGATTGCGCCCGTTCTACAGCCCTTCCCCAGAGGGTAGCATTCACTTCCTCGCCGGAAAGATAAAAATCTGAAATGGTCTTTATAAGATCAGAGCGGGTGGCAATGACAAAATTGATATCACAATTCGTCATCTTCTTCAAATTGTCGATCATGATAAGATCGAAAGGATTGAAAATGGCGCAGGTCAATGAATTGATATTGCGGCTGAGAGGAAGGACCAGATGTGCCTTCGCGTATTCGTAAGGAATTAGTTTCTCAAGCCCTTGATCTTTCTGAGGGACAAGAAGCCCGGAAACTTTCGACGCATAAGGAATTAGAAGCTGGGTCCCTAAAGCACTGGCTAGATCTTCTTCCTGGATCAAGCCTTTCTTCAGGAGCAATTCACCGAGATGTCCTTTCTCGGTCTTCTGGCATTCAATAACATCCTGAAGTTGAGCCTCTGTGATAAGGCCCTGCTTGATCAGAATTTCGCCAAGCCTTAGCCTTGCCATAAGCCTTACCTGTACCCCATGCGTTCGTCCGCACGATCTAGGTCACTTTGTATGGCATCGGATCGTTGAGGCCCGGAAGTTTCACGATCCAGTGTGTTCACCCTAAAATTCTTGCTCGATTGATCCCCTGCATCGGGAAGCAGGATGTGGGGCGTGATAAATATAACGAGCTCACGATCAGTTACATTCTGTTGTTTGTGGCGAAAAAGGCGCCCCAGGACCGGGATATCACCTAACAATGGAACTTTGGTAGACGTCACGCCCTTTTCAGAACGCAAAAGCCCTCCAAGGACAATAGTCTCACCATCTCGAACGCGCATCATCACCTTTGCCCCGCGCGTTTCAGGATCTTTGAACCCTGTAAACGCGGAATCTCTGACCTCAATGTCCTTGGGTGAAACAGCCATCATAATTTCACCTGACAAAAGATTGACCTGAGGAGTGACCGTAAGGACAACCCCTGTTTCATAACGCTCTGCCGTACTCGTTGTCACTTGGGTCGACCCTTGACCAGAATTGGTCGAATTCACGCCAATAACCTGATTCGTAGCTATCTGTATCTGCGCCGTTTCATTATTCAATGTCAGCAGGCGTGGACGCGCCAAAGTTTTTGAGTCGGTCTTGGTTGTCAAAAACTCCAAAGCGGCAGAGAACGCTTGGCCGGTCATAACTCCCCTGGTATAGGTTGTTTTAGCCGCACCGTTATTCAGCGCATCTTTTTGACTCAATGGCCATAAAAAGTCATTGCCCCCAAGCCCCTGGATGTTATAGAAAGTCGTACCATACTTAACGCCCATCTGTTGAAGGGCGCCTTTGGAAACGTCGATCATTTCTACTTGAATTAAAACTTGAGGGATGGAAACATCAAGTTTAGCGATAACGCTCTCAATAACAGGAAAATTCTCTTCTAATGCCGTTATGATCAAGCTATTCGTACGAAGATCAGTCGCGATCTTGCCGCCTTCACCAATGATCGACTGCAAAGCGGTCACAATATCCCCCCCCGAGCTGGTAGCAGTACCGCTTGCAGTTGTACCACTCGAAGAAGATCCTCCGTTCGGATCTGTAATAGAGATCGTTGAAAGGAGCTTTGCCCCGGGTAAAGTGGCATATTTCAAAGGATACACGTGTGTTGCTGTTTTCTTCACCTGGGCCTGCTGAGGCGTGACA
>CAIOTT010000013.1 GCA_903861305.1 Candidatus Omnitrophota bacterium
CACCTCACCCGGAATGTTCCTGTCACAGTTCAACGGAGCCAGAATAAAATATATTCTACATTAAGTATTATATATTAAAAATACTATTTAGTTTTGTATAAATGCATCCGCGCACCATCCAGGTCAAGCATCAGGTTATTCCTGAGAGACACCCTTCCGCCTGAGGACTTTGATGCCGCCTTGATCAGCGCATCAATAAGATCGAACTCCAATGTCTCGCCAATGATCCTCAAGCCCTCGCGCCACACCCTGTACTGGAATGACGACGGAAGGGCAGCGTACTTCTTGCGCGACAGCGCTACGCCGTCATTAACTTTAAGCAGCAAACCGGGAAATATCTTTATGAACTCCCCTTCGATAAATTCATGGTCTGCTGAAGCAAGGACAGCCATCTCGGCCAGTTTTTTCCTGATCGCGGGAGCAAAATCTTTGGCAATGTATGGAAGAAGATCTCGCCTGATACGGTTGCGCAGGAAAAGGTCGCTGGAATTGCTGGCATCTTCGGTATGGGCGATGCGCCGCCGGCACAGCAGATCTTCAAGCTCACCGCGGGTAAACTCCAGCATTGGCCTTAAAAAAATGACCCCGTTGATCCGGCGCGCGTTAAGGATGCTCCTTAAACCGGCCAGCGCGGTACCACGAAAAATACGCATCAGAACTGTTTCCGCAAGGTCATCCTGGGTATGCCCCAGAACGACCGCCGCAGCTTTCAAGGAATGCGCCGAACGTACGAAGAAATCAAAACGCCTTTCCCTGGCGAACTCCTCAATTGAAACACCTCCAGGCAAACGGGTCTTGTTGCGCTCCCACGTAAATTCCAGCCCGAGCTCACGGGCCATCTTCTGAACAAAGACCCTGTCGCGAACAGATCCCTTGCGCAAGGCGTGATCGTAATGGGCCACAACGATGTCCAAAGCGAGATCATGACGCAGATCAAAAAGCAGATGCAGCAGCGCGGTGGAATCAATGCCGCCGGAAACACCGACGAGGATGCGGGTGCCATACGGGACAACCCCCTGGCGGAGCATCCTGTCTTTCAACGTAAGGGCGGGAAGGACTTTCTTTACCATCCCCCCTGCAACCCCCTCATTTCATGACGGGCTTCCTGATACGCTTTACGGAGGTCCTGCGCATATTTCATGTTCGGCGGGATCAGCTTGATATCCGCGTAGCCGAACCGCAGCAACTCGGCGTTGAGCAATTTTCCGTCAGGAAGATAAACATAAGCCTCTACGATCCCCTGGTCATTGCGGCGCTCTGTGTCGAATTCAAGACGCACTGTTTTGCCTTCAACAAGGTCCTTCGCAAAGCGAAGGGCTTCAACTTCGAACGGGACCTCGGGAACATCATCGGGAACAATAAAGCCATGGGCATCGCGTTTGACATCCGCAAACTTAGGAGGCTTGGGCCCCTTGATGCCGATAAGAGCGATCTTTTCATCATTTTCCAAAAGGATCCTGTCAACCGCAAGAACACGGGTAACTTTGATGTTCTGATATTTCACAGAAGGGGCCAACAGAGGGTTCAGCTCAGCCGCCGGAGCCGGGGTCATCCAACAAGACAATATCAGGCTGCTTCCAATCAGTAGCGCAATAAAATTCCTTTTCATGACCATGTCCTGTCTGCCGTCTGAAAGGACCATATCCAGACAGCTTTTGTGATCAATGTTGATATAGGTTATAGCTTGACCGAAATGAAACTATCCTGCGCCGTCGAAAACAGTTCAAACAACCGGCGCAGGATAGGAAATGGTGGCGGCGACTGGATTTAAACCAGTGACACAGCGGGTATGAACCGCTTGCTCTATCGGACTGAGCTACACCGCCAAAGAAAACAGGGAAGAAATATTGCGGGATTATAAGACAAACCCGTATGGAATTCAAGAAGGAAAAATTAAAAGTCCTTAAAATTCATTTAACAAAGAAAATGATGAACAACAAAACAATAACAACGCCAAGAGCACAGATATAAAAATCATTATACGCCAGAAAATCACGGAGGCGTTCCTGGGGCGTGTAGGGGAATTTCACGGTTTCCGATGTCACATGGCCGGAAGTCTTCAAGCGTTGCACATCCTCGCGCTTAAAACGCAGATACTGTTGCGCGATACGGTAGGCCTGAAGTTTCTTCTCGTCGACAAGTGTCATGATACGGCCTTCGCTGACACCAAGGATCTGCCCCGCTTCGCGGACGGTCACATACGGGTTGCTGATCATTTAACGGCCCCTGCCGCGGCCCAATGGTCGATCTGCGCGCGTTCGAACTTTACGGTCTGGCCTTCACGGACAACGGGGATCTTGCCATTATTGACAAGCTCCAGGATGACGCCTTCCTCGATCTCAAGATAAGCCGCCAGCTCTTTAACAGTGAACCAGTCTCCTGCAGGAACATCATTGAGGGCCATATGGCACTTTCCCTGGAAGACCGCGCCCTCGACCACATTGAGCTTGGGGGCATGGATGTCGCCCAAAAGCACGGCCGACGGCATCAACGTCAAAAGTTTGGTGGCATGGACATTGCCCTTCACTTTGCCGGCAATGACAACATAGTCACCCGTGATATCGGCCTCAACATTGGCACGCGCGCCCACGGTCAAGGACCCTTTTACGTCAAGTTTCCCGGAAAACTGCCCGTTGATCCTCAGATCAACAGGTTCTTTGAACGAAAGCGTCCCGTTCATCTCGGCGTTAAGTTCAATGAGGTTCAAAGAAGATTCTGCGGTTGTTGCCTTGGCAGGTTTTCTCTCTCCAAATGCCATAAAGATCTCCAGATATTATCAATACCGTTCACATGACCTACATAGGATAACAAAAGTGAAGATCGACGTCAATGAGAAGAACGGGCGGAAACGTAAGCAAAGCCGGCTACCATCGCCGCGTTATCCATGCACAGGTCCAGGGAAGGAAAACTCACATTAACCCCAGTGCCCAGCGCCAATGCCTGAAGCCTGGCGCGCAACCCCTTGTTCGCCGACACCCCGCCGCCTACAAGGAGTGTGCGGCACTTGCGCCGCAGGCACGCCTGAATGCTTTTTTCTGCGAGCACCGAAATAACGCTCTCCTGAAATCCCCGGGCGACTTCCGCGACAGAGTAATCCTTGGTGCCCGCATGCTTGCGCACGTAATAAAGGACCGCTGTCTTGACGCCGCTGAAACTGAAGTCATGCGACCCGGCAAGGTCAGCTTTGGGAAAAGTTACAGTTTTGAGGCCAACCCCGGAAGCATGGGCCGTATTCGCTTCATTCGCCATTCTGTCAATAACAGGGCCGCCGGGATACTCAAGACCCAGTATCCTCCCCACCTTGTCATAAGCTTCTCCGGCCGCATCATCGCGCGTCTGGCCGATCACTCTGAACTCCCTGAAATTCTTGATCGAAAAAAGCGTCGAATGCCCACCGGAAACAACCAGCCCAACGGCAGGCAGCGCCAGTTCATCGTAGATGGTCGCAAAGCGCGCGGCGCCCCGGGGCACAAGATAGTTCGCGTAAATATGCGCGTGGATATGATCCACGTCGATCACCGGTTTCTTTAAAGCATAGCCCAGTGAATGGGCGAACGTGATCCCCACCAGGAGCGACCCGATAAGCCCAGGTTTGCGGGTCACGGCGATGGCGTCAATGTCCGCGAGCGTCAACCCCGCATCGTCAAGGGCTTTGGCAGTAACAATATTGATATATTCCAGCTGCCGCCGTGAGGCGATCTCGGGGATGATCCCTCCGAATTTCTGATGCTCCTTGAGGCTGGTGGCGACCACATTGGAAAGTATCTCCCGGCCATCGCGCACGATGCTCGCCGAAGTCTCATCGCACGATGTCTCGATCCCGAGTATATTCATTCGTTGCGTGCCTTGATATAGTCCCTTAAAGAAAGGAAGACATACCCCTGCTGCCTCAGTTTGTGGATCTGTTCGCCGACGATCTGAAGGGTCAAGGCGCGGTCATGGCCGATAACCAGGGCAAATCCCTTTTCCCTGGCAATGCTCGCGGCCAATTGGATCTGCCGTTCAATGGACGCGCGGTCCATGCGGTTATCAATAAAAATATCCCTGTGCGTGAAAGGGATATTCACGCGGGACGCGGCCTCAGAGCAAATACTCTTGTCACTGGTAACACTGTCAACAAAAAAAAGGCCCCGGTGCTTCAATTCCCCCAATACTGTCATCATCAAAGCCAGGTTCTCTGTCCCTTTGGAGCCTTCATGATTATTGACGCCAACGACACCTTTCATGTTATCCAGCGTTCTTTTCAACGACCGCTTGACCTCATCCGACGACATGGCGACTGTCAGGAAATATCCACGCGGATAGGCTTCATGGAGGACATGCGGTTCAATGGGAAGATGCAGGATCGCCTCATGCCCGCTGGCATTGGCGCATTGGATGATATCCGTGGAATATTCAAGCCCGGGCAACACGGCCGCGACCACAGGCGCGTCAAGCGCGGCAAGCTGTTTGCAGTGCGCGCGGTTATATCCCCAGTCATCAAGGATGAGCGTGATATAGCCCGTCACTTTGGCAGGCGGCGGCTTGACCACAGGC
This sequence comes from Candidatus Omnitrophota bacterium, assembly GCA_903861305.1. Lineage (GTDB taxonomy): Bacteria > Omnitrophota > Gorgyraeia > Zapsychrales > Fredricksoniimonadaceae > Fredricksoniimonas. The sequence goes on from CAIOTT010000013.1 coordinate 4,537, forward strand.
TTTACGACCACAGGCCTGACCGGCGGTTTTGGTGCCGGAGGTTGCTTCCTGGTAAAAAACATCAGTCCGATCGCGCACACCAAGGCGAGGATAAACGCACCGCCGGCAAACTGCCGCAACTGCCCATCTTTTTTTTGCGAAGACCTCATAAAGAACTTTAGTTGCCTGACGTGGTTAATTTTTTGTAGACCCGGATCCCCTTGATCACGCTGATCGCGCTCTGGATCTGGTTGTCATCATTCATGCGTTTCTTCAAGAGTTCGTCCTGTTTGCGTTTTTCGATCTCGTGAGGGTCTGTGACCTTGTCGAGTTCGATCTTGTCAAAGACCTCCTTGGCGTTCTTTTCTTTGTGTGAACGCTTTCCCGCCTTGGTCTCAGTCTCCCCTTCATTATCAAGCGGATCCTCGTTCTCGCCCTTGGGATATATGCGCTCAATAACAATATCGGGAGTAATGCCTATCTCATGGATACAAACTCCCGATGGGGTGAAATATTTGCTGGTCGTCAGGCGCAGGCCCGATCCGTCGGGCATGGGGATAACGGACTGGACCGACCCCTTGCCGTATGATTTCACACCGAGCGTAACAGCCCGTTTATTGTCCTTGAGCGCGCCGGCCAGGATCTCGCTGCCGGAAGCGCTTCCCTCATTGATCATGAGAACGATGGGCCAATCCGCGAACTCGTTCTTGGCATTATGCGACACACTGATCGAATTCTGTGAAGGATGCCGGCCCCTGGTCGAAACAATGGTCTTCCCTTCGGGCAGGAACAGTTCGCTGATCTGAATGGCCACATTCAACAACCCGCCGGGATTATTGCGCACGTCAAGGATCAGGGCTGTTGCGCCGTCGGCCTTGAGCTTGTTCAGCGCCTTGCGCATCTGCTCATAAGAATCCTCACGGAACTCCACCAGCCGCAAATAGGCAATGTTATCAGAAATGATATGCGGGTCCTTGATATCATGGACATGGATGATCTCGCGGGTGATGTCGAATTCATGCAGCTTGAATTCAGACTCACGCAGGATGGTGATGTGCACATTCGTCCCGGCCTGGCCGCGCAACTTCTTCACCGCCTGGCTGAGGGTCATGTCGCGGGTAAGGTCCTTCTCGATCTTGACGATCCTGTCCCCGGAGCGGAGCCCCGCCTTCCAGGCCGGGGTGTCCTCGATCGGGGTCACAACGGTCAACAGCCCGTCGCGGATACCGATCTCGATCCCGAGCCCGCCAAACTTCCCCTGCGTGTCGGTTTTCAACTCTTCATAATCTTCGGGTGTCAGGAACTGGCTGTGCGGGTCCAGGGAGCTCAGCATCCCGGTCAGGGCCCCGTAAATAACATCCTTGGCCTTTTTCGGCTCGACATATTCTGCCATGATCGTGGTCAAGGCATAACTGAAAAGCTCAACCTGGGAATACAGATCATCCGGCCCCTTGGCCGCAGCCGTTCCTTCACTGTCCGACGCCGCCGCAGCATTCACCGCGGCATTGACAACAGGCGCCTGCCGCTTTCCCTGACCGTCCCCCGATTGTGACCTTGCCAGAGAAACGAAACCGAGAAGGATGGCCGCGAAAATAACGATCAAAACAAAATTTTTCTTAAACATCCTGCAATCTCCTTGAAAGGATCTCGTTTATTTTCTTTGGATTGGCCTTGCCCTGCATTTTCTTCAAAGCCTGCCCGACAAGGAAACCGATGGCGCCGGTCTTGCCGCCCTTGATCTCCGCGACCGCGGCGGGATTGGCCGCGATAATATCATCAACGACCTTCCCCAACGCCTCATCATCCGAGACCTGGGCCAAACCTTTCTCCTCAATGATCGCGTCAACGGCCTTGCCCGTATCAAGGACAAGGGCGAGAACCTCCTTGCCGATGACATTGCTGATAACACCGGTCTCGACTTTCTGGATGATAGCCACCATTGCCTGCGGTGTCAAAGACATCCCGATAAAAGATTTCTTACGTTCGTTCATTTCTTTCATCAACGGACCGATAAGCCAGTTCGCGACCTTCTTCGCGTCCGCATGGGCCTTCACGCAGACCTCAAAGAATGACGCCAGGCCCTGGTCCTGGACCAGGATGAAAGCGTCATAATGGTTCAGCCCATACCGGGCCATAAAGCGCGCCAGCTTGACATAAGGCAGTTCCGGCAAACCTTCACGCAGGAGCTGCACCTGGTTCGCTTCAAGCGTAAAAGGAACAAGGTCCGGTTCAGGGAAATAACGGTAATCATGCGCCTGTTCCTTGCTGCGCATGGCTACCGCCGCCCCCTGATCATCATTCCACAACAAGGTTTCCTGAACGACCTGTCCTCCGGAAAGGATGACCCCCGTCTGGCGTGTCACCTCGAACTCGACCGCGCGTTTCAAAGCGCTGAAAGAATTCAGGTTCTTCAGCTCGGTCTTGGTCCCTAACTTTTCCTGGCCGACAGGGCGGATAGAAACGTTCGCGTCACAGCGCAGACTTCCTTTTTCCATGTCACAATCAGAGACGCCCAGATATGAAAGGGTCAGCTTAAGGGCGGTCAAATATTCATAGGCTTCCTGGGCGGACCTGAGGTCCGGCTCAGAAACGATCTCGACCAGAGGAGTCCCTGTCCTGTTATAGTCCACCAGCGAGCCATTATTCACGGCATCGTGGACCAGTTTACCCGCATCTTCTTCAAGATGGGCCCGCGTGATGCCGATCCTCTTGGAGGTGCCGTCCACAACAATGTCCAGATACCCCTGCCGGGCTATCGGCAGGTCAAATTGCGATATCTGATACCCTTTGGGAAGATCAGGGTAAAAATAATTCTTGCGGTCAAACTTAACAAAATTGTTGATCGTACAATTAAGCGCCAGGCCGACCTTTACCCCGTCAAGGAGGACCTGGCGGTTAAGCACAGGGAGCGTCCCGGGAAGGCCAAGGCAAACCGGACAAACATTCGTATTGGGCTCATGCCCGAACTCATTACGGCAGCCGCAAAAGATCTTGGTCTTTGTCTTTAACTGAAGATGGACTTCCAATCCGATGACGGTCTCAAAGGTGGTCATAAAACCGCCCTTTCACGATGCCATCCCGTGGCCTGTTCATAAGCGTAGGCCGCCCGGAGCAGCACATCCTCGGCGAACGGCCTTGCCATGAGCTGCAAGCCGACAGGGAGCTTTGAACGGTCAAAACCACAGGGCAATGATATCGCGGGGACACCCGCCATGTTCGCGGGGATCGTGAAGACATCCGAAAGGTACATGGCCAAAGGATCTGATATCTTCTCGCCCACCTTGAATGCCGTTGTGGGTGACGTCGGCGAAAGAATGACATCGCACGCCTGAAAAGCATTCTCGAAATCCTGTTTGATCAGAGTGCGGACTTTTTGAGCGCGCAAGTAATAAGCGTCATAATAACCTGATGAAAGGACATACGTGCCCAGCATGATACGGCGCTTCGCTTCATCACCAAAGCCCCTGGCACGTGTTTCTTCATACATATCCATGAGCGGATTCTTGCGCACCTTTGAAGGCGCCGCGCGCAACCCGAAAGCCACACCATCAAAGCGCGCGAGGTTCGAACTTGCCTCTGCCGTCGCGATGATGTAATAGGTTGCGAGCGCGTATTCCGTATGCGGCAAGTTAACATTCACGATCACAGCTCCGTGATCGCGATAGTATTGGACCGCTTTCTGGACCGCGGCCAGGACATCCGGCTCGATCCCGTCAATAAAATATTCTTTGGGTACGCCGATCCTCAGGCCTTTGACATCCTTGACAAGGGCGGCCGCATAATCCGGCACCGGCACATTGACAGAGGTTGAATCCCGTTCATCGAAGCCGGCAATAATGGCCAAAAGCTTCGCGCAGTCCTTCACATCCTTGGTAATAGGTCCGATCTGATCAAGGCTTGACCCGAAAGCAATAAGGCCGTAACGGGAAACGCGCCCATACGTGGGCTTAAGCCCGACCACGCCGCAAAAAGACGCCGGCTGACGGATAGATCCGCCCGTATCACTGCCTAAGGCCCAGACAGCCTGCCCGGCGGCCACGGAAGCCGCAGAACCGCCCGATGAACCTCCCGGGACACGATCCAGCGCCCACGGGTTCCTCGCAGGACCATAAGCGGATGTTTCACAGGAGGACCCGAAAGCAAACTCATCCATGTTCGCGCTGCCGAGGATGATCCCGCCGGCCGCCTTGATCTTCTCAACAACACAGGCGTCATAGGGCGGGATAAAACCCTCAAGTATCTTTGAACCGCAGGTGGTCAAATGGCCGTTGACACAAATATTGTCCTTGATGGCGATGGCAACGGGACAAGGACCGCCTTGGGCACGGACCTTATCATTTAGACGGATGAAAGCATTCGTTTTCGCGTTGACCTGGGACGCCCGTTGCAAAACAGCATCTGCCGCCTCTTGAGGGGTAGCTTTACCGCTTTGAAAAAGGTCAAGCCATGCGTGAGCTGTAAGATCGAAATGATTCATTCGATGACCCTGGGGACCTTGTAAGAACCGTTCAATTTATCGACAGAAAAAGCAAGCGCTTGCTCCTGGGAAAGGCCTGGCTTCACAGCATCGTCACGAAAAACATTCTCAACATCAAGCACATGGCTCGTTGGCTTGACAGCGGTAACGTCGAGCACACCCAGCTTTTCCACATAATGAAGGATAGCTTCGAGCTCACGGGCGAACTTCCCCTCATCGGCAGCTTCAATATGCAAGCGCGCGAGAGCGGCAATATAGCGTACAGTTTTATCATCAACCATGGTTTTTCCCTGATTTATGCCTCAGAATATAACACCAGCCACAGGCGGGCACAAGCGTTAACTCTCCGATGTCGCATCGAGCTGTTTCAGCCCCTTTGGGATCGTAAAATGGAATTCCGCCCCCAACCCGACATCGGAAACGATCCATATCCTGCCGCCATGATCGTCCACGACGCTCTTGGCAATGCTGAGGCCGGCGCCGGTGCCTTCGAACTTTTCAGACACATCCAGGCGTTTGAACATGGCGAAAACCTCATCATGGCTCTGCGGTGCAATGCCGATCCCGTTGTCTTTGACAATGAATTCACATTCATTTTCCGTTTCAAGGAACCTGACGGATATCTTCGGCTGGACATCAGCCCGGCCCGAAGAGAACTTGATCGCGTTGGTCAAAAGATTAAGGAACAGTTCTTTGACTTTTATCGGGTCGCAGACTATGACCGGCATCTCAGGCTGGACAGTCAACTCGACTTTGTTCTGTCGCAGCTTGTACTCAAGGGTCGCTGTCACGTCATCAATAAGCCGGCCGATCGCGCAGGATTGATAAGGATTGCGCACGCGCGATATCCTGGTGAGCGCCAAAAGATCGTTAATAAGAGCATTGGCCCTTTCAACGCCGCGGCAAACACCATTAATGCTATCCTGGCCTTTCTTGTCGAGAAGGGTAAAATGATGATTCTTCAGGAAATCCCCATACCAGGCGATGCCCATCAGCGGCGAACGGATATCGTGGCTCACCGTATGGACAAAACGGTCCAGCTCATGATTGACCTTTTCGAGATCTTTTTTCTGCTGCGTAATAAGGTCAAGGTTGGACTGAAGCTCCTTGCTTTGTTCTTCCAGGCGCCCCCTGGCGTCAGACAATTGCGCGGACATGCGATTGAACTCGCGGCTCAGCTCCCCCAGCTCATCCCGGGATGATTCAGGAAGTTTGATCTTGAGATTCCCGCCGCCGATCTCATGGGTCGCCTTTAGCAGTTGGCGCATGGGACGGTTGATGCCGCTGACGATGGACAAAGCAAGCCCCATGCCCGTGAGAAAACTGAATATGAACACCACCCAGAGAAACTCTTCCGTCGTTAACTCATAATTCTTCGCGTTCATCTCCGAGGTCTTGGCAAACGTCTGGACCTGCGTGAGGAGCTTTTCAAGTTCATTGCTGAGTTTACGCTCATCCGAATGGATCTGATCAATATCCTCAACAGAGATCTCATAATGGCCTTCCTTGACCATCCCAAAGATCTGCCCCGCCATGGCGTCGTAATGGATATGCGCTTTCTCGATCTCCTTGAGGATGTCCGCCACACGCTCGAGGTCATCGCGCGTCTTGGATGACTTGACGGAACGCAGGGATTCAGAAATGAGCATCTTGCTGTTGACGATATTGATCGCCCCTTCCTTGGCCAAAGCGTCAAAATCCTTCCGCGCAAGTTGGGTATGAAAAAGCAAATGCTCCTTGCGCGCCGGGGAAACCTGCTGATAAGCAAGCTCCTCGGCAATACGCCGCAACCTTTCAAATATGATGGCCTTCTGCAACTGATGCTTCGTCACCGTGGTCACGGTCTGCATCAGGGCGACGTCTTTCTTGACAACTCCATGCAGTTCGCTGCTCACGCTCTTGAGGAGGCCAAAACTGATGACGCCGTTAACCGCCAGGACGATCAACAGCAGTGAAATGAGGGAAATGATCTTGGTGGATATTTTCATGAAGTCTCCAGCCGTGAGCGCAGGTCTTCCGGTAATGGATGTGGTTTAAAATCCCGGCTAAGGCAGACCAGGGATACCTCCGCATCAACTAGGACCCTGTTGTCGAGCGCAGACCTGACCTGCTGGATAAAGAAGATCTGGACCCCCGTGACCTTGGCCACCCTGGCATCGCAGACGATGGTATCCCCGTAACGCGCAGGGCTTTTATATGCCACATTGCACTGGCGCACAGCATAGATGAGGCCCCTGTCGGAAAAAGCCTTCACGCCAAGACCCAGGTCCTCGAAGAATTGAGTCCTGGCTTCTTCAAGGAACTTCAAATAATTGGCGTAATACACCACCCCGCCGGCATCCGTGTCATGATAATAAATTTTGCGCTGTATAGACATTGGCTATCCTTGCGTAATCACTGATGGTCAGGTCCCCCGCCCGCAATTCCGGCTTGACGCCCGCCTGCTCCAGCACGGCATGCGTCCTCTCTTTGGAACAAAGAGACGCGAGTGAATTCAGGACATTCTTGCGGCGCTGCTGAAAAGCCTGACGCACCACGCGCACAAAATCCCCTTCATCCAAAATGGTCTCTGCCGGCTTGTCACGCAGATCGAAGCGCATGAAACAGGACATGACCTTCGGGGCCGGCCTGAACGCCGCGGGACTTATTTTAAAAAGCATCGCCGGCACAGAGAACATCTGTACAAAACAGGTCAGGGATGAATAATCCCTGCTCCCGGGCCGGGCGATAAGCCGCGCGCCGAATTCGTACTGCACCGTCATAAAAAGCGTCGTGAACATTGCCCGCTGCTCCATGGCCATGGCGATGATAGGCGTTGAAATATTATACGGGACGTTCCCCACGACCTTGACCGGTTTATCGCCCAATATTGAAAGATCGAACTTCAGGATGTCCTCCCGGTGGACCTCAACATTGCGGCCCGCGAATTCTGCTGCAAGACGGGGCGCCAGCACATGGTCGGCTTCCACCGCAATGACTTTGTTGACGCAGGGTGCCAGCAACCGCGTCAGAGCGCCCTGGCCGGGGCCGATCTCCAGGATCGTTTCATCCGCATTGAGCTCACAGGCATCAACGAGACGCGCCATGACCTTCTGATCCACAAGGAAATTCTGTCCCAGGCGTTTCTTGGGAACGAACAAAGGGTCAATGCCCTCGAAAAGCTTCACATGATCTCCATGGCCTGGATGATGGCAGCCTTCATGGAACCGGGATCCGCCAAAGACCTTCCAGCAATATCAAAAGCCGTGCCATGGGCCGGCGAGGTGCGGATGAACGGCAGGCCCACGGTCACATTCACAAGCCGGTCAAAATAGCTGGCCTTGAGAAAAGGCAAGGCCTGATCATGGTACATCGAAACAATGAGATCATACCCTTCACGGACATGGGGCTCAAACACCGTATCAGCAGGAAAAGGCCCCCTTACATCCAGGCCTGACACGCGTAATTTCTTAATGGCCGGGATGATCCGGGTGATTTCCTCCCGGCCCATATGTCCGCCCTCACCGGCGTGGGGATTAAGCCCGCACACAGCGATGCGCGGCCGTTTGATATGATACCGTTCACGCAGGAATGAAGCCGTGGCCTTCACTACAGAATACACTTTAACCGCCGTCACCAGCTCTGAAAGTTCTTTGACAGGCACATGCCGGGTGGCCAGAACGACCCTCAGCTGACCGGCGACAAACAGCATTTCAACATGATCGCATGAAAACTCATGTGCCAGGAATGTTGTATGCCCCTTGAATCCGGGAGAAAAAGGGATGATCCATTCTTTCGAAACAGGAGCTGTCACCAGCGCGTCCGCGCCTCCCGTCCTAATGAGTTTGACCGCCTGCTGGAGATAGAGCAAAGCATCAAGTCCCGCCGCCGCTGAAGGTTTCCCGGGCCGATGGACCGCTTTGTCATCCCCGGCAACATGAATGAAGGACAGGGCCGCCGCCTTCTTCCTGCAATACCGCCGAAAAACATCTTCATTGCCAATGAGAACGAACTCGTACCCCTTTACGGGATATAACGCCTCCAGCGCTGCCGCCGTGACCTCAGGACCGACCCCGCAGGGGTCTCCCATCGTGACCGCGATCACCCTGCTATTTGATCTCGACATACGCTTTCTTCCTCAACTTCTCGACCCATGCGCCAAAAGATTCCTTGAACTTTGCCTCAAATACTTTCTGATAGATATCCTCTTTCAGCTCCTGCAAGGTCGGCGTCACTCCCGCAGTACGCCCGGTCAATTTCAGGATATAAAGACCTTCAGGGACCCTGAGGATATCGGTAACATCCCCGACATTCATGGTATCTACTTTTACCTTGAATTCAGGGCTTAGGCTGGAATCGAACACCTCACCGATATCAGGCAGTTCGGAATAGGCCTTGGCCACGGTTTTGAAATCCGATCCGCCCTTGATCTGTTCAAGCGCGGCTTTCATTTTTGTCATCCCCTCATCATTGCCGGCATCCGCCTTGATAAAGATCGACTGAAGGTATACCCTCGAAGCACGGCTATAATCCTTCAGATGCGCGTTATAAAAATCAGTTACATCCTGGGGATTGACCGTGATCTTGTCGCGGACCTCCTGCGTCACGATATAACGCGCCTTGAGCTGGTTCTCGATCTTTTTGCGGATATCCGAGATGGTAACGCCTTCTTTATTGATCTCGGTGAGAAAATCCTGAGTGGACGGATACCTGGCTTTGATCTCGTTCATGCGGTCATCGATGACTTTTACACGGATCTGCATGCTCTGACGATTGGCCTCCGCAAGGATCAACTTGTCCTCGACAAGCTGACCGACGCCTTTGGACTGGTATTCATCCATGATCTCCTTGATATCCTTCGCGTTCCGGCCTTCAATGCGCAACTGGGCATAAATGCTGCGCAGATAATCCTGGAGGTCTTTGGCCGTTATCACGTCACTGTCAACGACCGCGACAATGCCGTCTTCAAGGGCACGTGCAGGCGCAATGCCGCCGGACATGTACATGATAAAACCCAATAAGAACACCTTGATAACAGATGAACAATATTTTGATCGCATCCTTTGTCTCCTGTTACATTATGCCGGCTTCACGCCGGACTTGATGTTTTCGATCGATTCCTTCAGCAAGCGGCAATAAAGGTCAAAACCGATCGACGATATATAACCATGTTGCTGCTGGCCCAGCAGATTGCCCGCTCCGCGGATCTGCAGGTCCTCAAAGGCGATATTGAACCCGGCTCCAAGGTCGCTGAACTTTCCAAGCGCTTCAAGCCGCCGGCGCGCAATACCGGAAAGAAGGCTTCCCTCGGGAACAATAAAATACGCATACGCCTTTACATCCATCCGCCCCACCCGGCCACGCAGCTGGTGCAGGTCCGAAAGGCCAAAACGGTCCGCTCTGTTAACAATGAGCGTATTGGCGTTAGGAATATCAATACCGGATTCTATTATAGTGGTGCACACCAAACAATCAATCTGCCCTTTAAGAAATTGAAGCATGACCTTTTCCAGCTCACGCCCCGGCATTTGCCCGTGCCCGACCGCAAGCTTCACGCGTGGCACCAGGCGCTGGATGATCTGGGCCACAGGCATGATATCTTCCACATGATTATGCAAAAAAAAGATCTGCCCGCCGCGGTTCAGTTCCCGTTCAATGGCCTCCCTGATAAGGTCTTCATCAAAATTGATCATGTGCGTGGAGACGGGGATCCTGTTCTGGGGAGGCGTGGATATCACGGACATATCACGGCAGCCGGCCATGGCCATGTAAAGCGTCCTTGGGATAGGGGTCGCCGTCAAGGTCAGGACATCCGCCAGAAGCTTCATGTGTTTCAGCCGTTCTTTCGCTGTCACCCCGAAACGCTGTTCTTCATCGATAATGATAAGCCCCAGGTCTTTGAAAGAAACGTCTTTGGATAAAAGCCTATGCGTGCCAATAAGGATGTCGACCTTACCCTCCATGGTCTCTTGTAGGATCGCCATTTGTTCGCCATGCGTGCGGAAACGGGACACCATCCCCAGGCGAACGGGAAAATCTTTCATGCGCCGTGAAAAGTTATAATAATGCTGCTCCGCGAGGACCGTTGTCGGCACCAGGACCGCCACCTGTTTGCCGCCCATGACCGCCTTGAAAGCCGCACGCATGGCAACTTCCGTCTTGCCATAACCCACGTCACCGCATAAAAGACGGTCCATCGGACGCTGAGAGACCATGTCGGCCTTGACTTCCGCCGTCGCTTTAGACTGATCAGGCGTTTCCGTAAAAGGGAATCGTTTTTCAAACTCCTGCTGCCAGGCGTTATCCGCCGGGAACACAAACCCTTTAAGGCTCTCCCGCGCGGCCTGAACATGGAGCAGTTCAGCGGCCAGATGCTGAAGGCGTTTCTCTATCTGACGCCGGACTTTTTCCCATTCACGGCTTCCGAGTTTGAAAAGGCGCGGAGGCCTCTTTGAAAAACCGATATATTTCTGCACCAGATGCAGGTCATGCCGCGGCACAAAGAGCTTGTCGCCGCCCTCATATTCGATGACAAAATGTTCCAGGTCCTTCTGGTCGATCGCGATATCTTCAACGCCGAGAAAACGCCCAATGCCATGGATATTGTGGACGACATAATCACCCTTCTCGATGTCGACAAAATTGCTGAGGGGCATCTCCGATCTAAAAGAAGCTTTCTGTCCGCGCTCTTTGGCCGGAAGGATAATGACAGCCCTGTGCTCCCAGATGTTCTTGCCCGAAAGGAGGTTGAATGTATAAATGCGGTGAACCTTCTCATCTTCCATATCCATCCGGATGGGCGCGTCAAAATTGACCGGAAAAATATCGATGATGCCCCCGCGGACAGCGAACTCCCCCGCCTCGGCAACAGTCTTGGCGCGGGAATATCCGAATTGCGTAAGATCGCGGATGATCTGGTCGGAAGGGATGTTCTGGAGTAAGAAATACTTAAGGGACCTGAACATAGGAGGATATGAACATAAAACCCCTGGCCCCGTGAACGATCGGGGCCAGGGGTGAGAAACTATTCCCTGCTCACTGCCACTTCTTCTGGCTCAAAAGGACCAGCGGCGTCACAATGAACATGGTCGAATAAACACCGCAAACAAACCCGATTATCAGGACCAGGGAGAACGTGTTAAGCACTTCCCCGCCGAAAAGGAACAGGGCTATAACAACGAGGAGGGTAACGAACGTGCTCAGGACCGTGCGCCCGAGGGTCTGATTGATACTCAGGTTGATCACCTCACCCAGCGACAATTTACGGTTCTTCATCATGTTCTCACGCACGCGGTCAAAGACCACGATCGTGTCGTTGATGGAATAACCCGCGATGGTCAAAAGCGCCGTGACGACCAGAAGGTCGATCTGACGGCCCATCATGACAGAAATACCAAGCGCGACAAGAATGTCGTGCAGCAGAGCTATCACGCCCGCCGCCGCAAAACCGAAATTCTTGAAACGGATCCCAACGTAAATGAGGATCGCCGCGAGGGCCAGAAGAATAGCCCAGACGGCCCTCTCACGCAGGGCCTTACCGACCACGGGCCCCACTTTCTCGATGCGCAGAGTCTCGAATTTATTATCCTTGAACTCATTCTTGAATGTCGCGACGACATTTTCATAGCTGTCTTCGCTCGTACGAACGATGACATCTTCAGGATTCTTGTCGAACTGCTGGATGACCGCATCCTTGATGTTCGCATCCTTGAGCGCCTTGCGGATCAACTCGGCAGAGACCGCTGTCTGGAACCGGTACTCCTGGACCTGGCCGCCCGCAAAATCGATGCCGTACGCCTGGCTTCCCTTGGAGAAGATCGCAAAGGCGCCCGCCGCGGTCACAATACCCGAAAGCAGCAGGAACAGGTACATGGGCTTGATAAAGTCGATCTTTGTCTGCTTGAAAAGGCGCATCATCTTAAGCGTGGTTAATTTGCGGTTCTCCAGAAGGTATTCGAACATGGCCCGTGTGATATAGACCGCGGTGAACAAGCTCGCCGCAAGACCGATGCTCAGGGTGATCGCAAACCCCTTGATGGGGCCTGACCCGAACTGGAACAGCAGAAATGCCGCGATCAGCGATGTGACGTGCGAATCTATGATCGCGTTCAGGGCCCTGTCATAACCGCTGGCGATGGCCGCGGCCAATGTGCGCCCGATCTCAAGCTCTTCACGGATACGTTCGTTGATAAGAACGTTCGCATCAACGGCCATACCCAGCGTCAGCACGATACCAGCAATACCCGGCAAGGTCAGCGTCACCTGGGACCCCGGCATCATCACATTGATAAAGCCCATCGCGCCGATGATCATCCCAAGGTTCACCAATAACGCCAATGAAGCGATGAACCCGCCGATCCAGTAATAAACGATCATGAAGGCAAGGACGAACAATGAACCGTACAGCGTCGCGTGGATCCCGGCGTTGATGGAATCCTTACCCAGCAAGGGGCCGATCGTGCGCTCCTCTTCCACATAAAGGGGCGCGGGCAAAGATCCGGAGCGGAGCGCCAGGGCCAGGACCGAGGCCTCATCATAGGAGAACTGCCCCGTGATCTCGGCAGTGCCCGATGTGATCGCCTCGCGGATGTTCGGTGCGGAAAGGACCTCGTTATCCATGACGATCGCAAGACGCTCTCCAACATGCTTGTTCGTCAGGTCACCAAAATCCTTGGTACCCTTGCCATTGAATGACAAGGATATCTTGGGAAGCATGGTGGAAGAATCAAAATCAACTTTGGCGTCAGAGATAGCATCGCCTTGAAGGATCGCCTGGGACTGGATAAGGACAGCGTCCTTTGATTCACCCTTAGTGTATTTCAACTCATATCCCTCGGGAACCTTGCCCGCGAGAGCTTCCTTGATCCTGCCAGGATCGCTGTCCACAAGCTTGAACTCAAGGTGGGCCACGCGCTTGACCATGTCCACAGCCTTGTCACGATCGGTCACACCCGGCAACTGGACAAGGATCTGGTCCTCGCCCTGCCGCTGGATCGCCGTTTCGCCGACACCCATGCTGTCAATACGGTTGCGCAGGATCTCCATCGCGCGCAGGACAGCGTCTTCCTTGGCTTTCGCCGAAAGCTTGGACGTGTCGACCTTAAGGATGAGATGCATGCCACCCCTCAGGTCAAGGCCAAGATTGATGCGTTTGTTGATAGGCCAGGCGAACGCCACACAGGCCGCGATGACACCCAGGATGATGATAAAACGGTTACGGAGGTTCTTCGTCATGTTATCCTCAACAATATTAAAAAATTATTCCGCCCTTTTCTTCAGGACCAGAACAGCTTCTTTATCAAATTCCACACGGACATTCTCATCCAGGCGCAGGACGACCGAAGTTTCCTTCAGGTTGACAACGATCCCGTGAATACCGCCTGATGTAACAACCTCGTCATTCTTTTTCAGGTTCTTGATCATCTCCTGATGATCTTTCTGCTTTTTCTTTTCGGGCATGATCACAAGGAAATAAAATATGCCGAAAATAAGGACCATCGGCACCAGTTGCATGATAAACCCAGGCTGTTGAGGCATAGTGATACCCTTTCACGGCCTTATGCCGCCATAAAGGCGGGCGGACCGATTGATATTTTACTTGAGTCTCTTTGTCTTATTGTAAAGCGTACGGACCGTATCGGTCATCTGCGCGCCATTCTTGATCCATTTTTCAACCTTGGCGGTGTCTATCTTGTAAGCCGCCGGTTTCTTGGCCGGATCGTAATATCCAACAATATCCAGCACCCTGCTGTCACGGGCCCTGTACTTGCTGATGACCACGATGCGCCAGTTATAATTCTTCTGCGCCGGGGCCCCCGTCCTCTGCATTCTGATCTTGACTTCCATTGCTCCTGTTTCCTTTCTTCGTTCGCTTAAGTTAGCGCTGATGGGCCAATTCCAAAGCCCTGATCTGCGCCTTTGCCTTGTTGACTGTTTCTTCGTATTCATATGCCGGGTCGGAATCAGCCACAATGCCGGCTCCAGCCTGGACATATGCCTTATGCCCCTTGATAACAATGGTGCGTATTGTAATACAAGTATCTAAATCTTGCGAGAAACTTATATAACCGACACATCCGCCATAAGGACCGCGCTTGACCGGTTCCAGTTCCTCGATGATCTCCATAGCGCGAATTTTGGGTGCGCCTGAAAGCGTCCCCGCAGGAAAAGTCGCCTCCAGCGCCGCGATCGCGTCATTCCCGGGCTTCAGTGCCCCCTGAACATTGGAGACAATATGCATGACATGCGAATATTTCTCAACGGTCATGAAGTCCGTGACCTTAACCGTCCCCTCTTTGCAAACACGGCCAAGATCGTTACGCCCAAGGTCCACCAGCATGACATGCTCAGCAACCTCTTTCGGGTCTGCCAGCAGTTCTTTCTCGAGAACAGCGTCTTCTTCAGGCGTTTTGCCGCGCGGACGGGTCCCCGCGATCGGCCGCGTTTCCACAAGGCCCTTTTCACAACGTACCAGCAATTCAGGCGAAGAACCAACGATCGAAAGATCGTCCATGTTCAGTAGGTACATGTAGGGTGAAGGATTGAGCGACCTTAATGTCCGGTAGATATTAACAGGAGATGCCGTGATATCAACATCAAATCTTTGCGAAATGACCGCCTGGATGATCTCCCCCGCCTTGATCTCCTCTTTAGCCTTCACGACCATCTTCTCATAAGCCTTGCGTGTGCAGTTCGAATGGACTTTGATCTTAGGCAAAGGCAGGCCTCGGGACACAGGGAGCTTCAACGGCCTGTCCATGTCAGTGATCAGACGGTCAATGCGCCGGAGAGCATCCTGATACTTTCGACGCAGAACCGCGCGGTCGTCTTTGGCCGACGTTTGCACGCAGGCCACGACCTTGATCGTATGATGAAGATGGTCAAAGATCACCATATCTTTGGCCATCATAAGCACCATGTCGGGCAAGTTAAGGTCATCCGGCCGCTTGTCCGGGATCTTTTCAAGAAAACGGACCGCATCGTAACTCAAATAACCGACAAAGCCGCCGCACGCCTGGGGCAAACCCGGAATATTGACAAACTTCAACCCGTCCATCAATTCCCTGACAAGGTCCAGAGGGCTGCGGTCGAACTTGCGTTTCTCGACGGACTTTTTCCCGTCCAGGAAACGGATGATATCCGCCTGATGGTGCTTGACCCGTACGACACATTCGGGATCACGGGCCAGAAAGGAATACCGCGCCAGTTTCTCGCCGCCTTCGACAGATTCAAGAAGGAATGAATATTTGCAACGGGACGAGAGCTTGATATAAGCCGCCACCGGCGTTTCAAGGTCGCCGTAAATATCCTTAAAAACCGGGATAAGGTTCCCCTGCCGGGCAAACGCCAAAAATTCTTTTTCCGTGACCTGTCTCATCATAAACGGACCTTCACCCCTGTGGCCTGAAGATGCTCTTTGACATCCCTGATCTTTATTTCACCGTAATGGAAGATCGACGCGGCCAGACCCGCATCCGCTCCTGTCCCAGAAAAAAGAGCTGTAAAATGTGCTGCGCTGCCGGCGCCGCCGGAAGCGATCACCGGGATGTTGACAGCGGCGGACACAGCTTTGGTCAGGGCGATATCAAAACCGTTCTTCGTCCCGTCCGCGTCCATGCTTGTCAGCAATATCTCACCGGCACCAAGACCATAAACTTCCCTGGCCCATGCCACGGCATCCTTATCCGTTGCCCTGCGGCCGCCATGCGTGAATACGTTCCAGCCAGCGGGCGTTTTCTTCGCGTCTATGGCGATCACGATGCACTGGCTTCCGAAACGCTCCGAAGCCTCGCGCACCAGCGAAGGGTTATGGATCGCGGCCGTGTTGATCGATATTTTATCAGCTCCCGCGTTCAACAATGAGCGGATATCCTCAATAGAATTGATACCGCCACCAACAGTCAACGGCATGAATATCTGCTCCGCCGTGTGACGGACCACATCAATGAAGGTTTTTCTGCCTTCATGGCTCGCCGTAATATCAAGAAAAACAAGCTCGTCGGCGCCTTCCTGATCGTAGATACGGGCCGTTTCTACAGGGTCGCCCGCGTCGCGCAAATTCACGAAATTGACACCCTTGACAACGCGTCCGTCCTTGACATCAAGGCAGGGAATAATGCGTTTGGTCAGCATGCCCCGGCCGCATCCTTAAGGAGCAGCGTCCCTTCATAAATAGCCTTGCCGACAATGACACCATAAAGATTGCTTCTTTGGAGTGCCGCAAGCGCCCTGATGTCGCCGATATCCTTCACGCCGCCGGAAGCGATAACATGCACATCACCCACGTTGAGCATTTCTTTGAGTCCTTCAATATCAGGACCGATCAATGTCCCGTCGCGGGAAATATCGGTGTAAATGATATACTTGAGGCCCATGGCCACAAAGTCGCGCGCGAGATCAACACCTTTAACCGTGGACAATTCAACCCATCCGCGCTGTGCCACATAACCGTTCGAGCAGTCAAGGCTCACCGCAATGCGGTCTTTCCACACCGCCAGCACCTCTCTGAGGAATGCCGGGTCCTGCACCACTTTCGTCCCAAGGACCACACGGGCAACCCCTGCATGAAGATAATCGTTGATCACCTCATGCGAACGGATGCCTCCGCCAACCTGAACAGGGACCTTCAGCTCTTTAACGATCCGCTTGATCACGGCCTCATTGACGCGACCGCCAGACTCCGCCCCGTCAAGATCAACGATATGCAGATCCGTAGCGCCTTCCCCCTGCCAGTGGCGGGCCATGTCAAGAGGATCAGATCCGTATTCCGTGACCTTATCAAAACGGCCCTTGAACAAGCGTACCACCTTGCCGTTCTTGATATCGATCGCAGGGATTATCCGCATACGACAAAATTCTCCAAAATTCGCAATCCTACCGCCTGGCTCTTTTCGGGATGGAACTGGACCCCCCATACATTACCCCGGCAGACGGAAGATGTATAGGGAAAACCATAATCTGTAAGTGTGGCCGTGACTTGAAGGTCGTCAGGCTTCGCATAGTACGAATGCGCAAAATACACGAAAGCGCCATCCTTGACACCTTTGCACAACAGGCAATCTTTTTGAACTATACGCAGCTGGTTCCAGCCCATCTGAGGAACTTTGACCGTATCGGGAAAGCGCTCAACAGATCCGTGCAGGACCCCAAGCCCTTTGACATCCCCGCCTTCACGGCTTACGTCAAATAAAAGCTGGAACCCAAGGCAAATACCCAAAAAAGGCCTGCCATCCGCAACAAAGGACCTGATCGCGTCGACGAACTTCAATGCCTCAAGTCTTTCCATCGCAGGCTTCATTGCACCGACACCGGGCAGGACCAATTTGTCGACCCCTTCAAGGTCATGCAAACGCGTCACGATGCGCGTCGAGGCACCCACGTTCTCTAATGCTTTCTGAACGCTGCGCAAATTCCCCATGCCGTAGTCAATGATGCCGATCATCAGTCAATGATCCCTTTGGTTGACGGGATGATCCCTTCACGGCGCGGATCGATCTGTGTGGCCTGGTCCAGGGCAAGCCCCAGCGCCTTGAACACCGCCTCAACATTGGTATGCACATCATCCGAAGCGTTCTGGATAGTGACCGTGAGCGTCGCGCCAAGCGCGTGGGCGAAAGACTCGAGAAAATGCTCCAGGTACGTAAGGGAATATTCGTCCTTGTTCTTAAGCTGAAGGATCTTGTCATCCTCAACGTTAAGCTTGAAATAACCGCGGCCGCTGATATCAATTATCACGCGCGCGAGCGTTGATTCCATCGGCGCCCCGGCCCCGCCGAACCTGCGGATACCCGCTTTATCTGAAAGGGCCTGTTTGAAAGCCTTGCCCAGCACTATCCCGATATCTTCATTCGTGTGATGAATATCGATCTTGGTATCTGACTTCAGGACTTCCAGTTCAAGATCAAAAAGGCCATGGAAAGCGAATAATTCGATCATGTGGTCAAGGAACGCGAGACCGGTCTTGATATCCGTACGATCACCGCGGCCGTCAACATCCAAAATAACCTTGATATGGGTCTCTTTGCTCTTGCGCTCGATCGTGGCTTTTCTTGTTGCCATAGGACCTCCTGCTATTTAAACCTGACGTTCACTGATTCCGCGTGCTTGACAAGCCCTTCGGTGAGGGCGACCCGTTCGATCGGCTCCCGCACCCTTTCCAGGGCCTTCTTCGAATATGAAATAAGATGGCTGGTCTTCATAAAACTTGAAATGCTCAGGCCGGAGGCGAACTTGGCGGTCCCCAGTGTCGGGAGGACATGGCTCGGCCCCGCGATATAATCCCCCAAAGGCGTCGGGCTGTAAGGCCCCAGGAATATTGCCCCCGCATGCCTTATCATCCGGGCCACGCGTACAGGATCGCTCGTCAATATCTGCAAATGTTCCGGCGCTATACGATTCGCGATGTCTGCAGCCTCTTCCATGTTCTTGGCATAGATAACAAACCCGCCCTGGACCCTTCCCTTGACCTGCCGTATCAATTGTTTCGATGTCGAGATGAGGATAGAAAGCCCGCCCGCATGCTCAAGCTGGGATTCAAAATCGGCAACCACAAAATCAGGGTTGCTGTAACGATTGGCGATGACGACAAGTTCCGTCGGGCCAGCAAGCATATCGATGTCAACATAACCAAAAAGCTGGCGTTTGGCTTCCGTGACGTACGCGTTCCCCGGGCCCACGATCTTGTCGACACGCGGGACCGTCTTCGTGCCCAAGGCCAGCGCGGCAATAGCCTGTGCACCGCCGATCTTGTAAACTTCATTCACATTCAGCAGGTTGGCCACGGCAAGGATATACGGATTGACATGCCCGTCCTTGCCGGGAGGCGTCACAATAACGATGCGTTTGACGCCGGCGATCTTCGCGGGGATAACGGTCATGTAGACAGAAGAGACCAGCGGCGCGGTCCCGGCAGGAATATAAACCCCGACAGTATCTATAGGGCGGAACTCCTCTTTCAGGACGATCCCTTCTTCACTCTTCACGGAACAGGGTTTTTTAACCTGACTGCGGTAAAAAGTGTTCACGTTATGGATGACAAGCTTGAGGGTTGCTACGAATTCAGGTTTAATGTTCTGGAACGCCCCGCTGATCTCGCTTTCAGCCACACGCAGGTCCTTGGCGGCAAGCTGCACCTTGTCAAACCGGCGGGTGTACTTGATAACAGCGGCGTCACCCGACGTTCTGATATCTTCAATGATGCGCGCCACTTTCTCGACCGTGCTCTTGCGGCGATAATACATGTTGCGGTCGTAGAGCTGCTGGATGTTCTTACTGTGCAATGTAATGGATCTCATCTCAGATCAGTCCTTTCACAAGCTTCAAGGCCACGTCAATAGCGTCGGCAAGCTTCGCGGGCTCTTTCCCGCCAGCCTGGGCCATGGTCGGCCTTCCGCCGCCCGAACCGCCCATGAGCGGCGCCGCTTTCTGGATAATATCCCCCGCCTTGATATTTCTGGCGACCAGATCATCCGTCACGGTCACAAGAAGGGCCGCCTCATCATTCACCGCTCCGAGGATGTGGATCGAAGACGGGCACTTTTGCTTGATAATATCCGATACCCGGCGCAGCGTATCCATATCGACATCCTTGAAGATGTGATGGACGATAACAGCACCTTTGAAGGTTTCCGCTTTAGCGATAATATCATCAAGTCCGGCCTTAATGACATTGAAATTCAGGTCACTGACCTTCTTCTGAAGGTCTTTCAGGCGCTTTGACTGAAGCTCTACCTTGGCCGCAATATCGTCAGGCGTGGTCTTAAGGATCGCTGCCGTCTTGTCAAGGATATGGTCCCTTCCACGGACAGCGTCAACAGCCCCTGTCCCCGTGACCGCCTCGATACGGCGGATGCCCTGCGCGACGGCGCCTTCAGAAACCACCCTGAACAAACCCGCCTGACCGGTACAATCAAGATGCGTGCCGCCGCAGAACTCCCGTGAATAATCGCCCGCACTGACCACGCGCACTGTTGTCCCGTATTTTTCAGCAAAGAACGCGAGCGCCCCGCTTGTGCTGGCCTCTTCAAGGGACATTTCTTTTTTAGCGACAAGATCGCTGCGACGGATAAAAGCGTTCACCATATCCTCGATCTTTTCGATCTCAAGCTTCGTGACGGCTTTGGGATGAATAAAATCAAACCGCAAGCGGTCGCTGTCGACCAGCGAACCCTGCTGCTTGACATGCTCACCCAGGACCGCGCGAAGGGCCGACTGCAATAAATGCGTGGCCGTATGGTTGCGCGCGATGGCCATCCTCCGTTCGCCGTCTATGGAGGCCTTGACATGTTCGCCGCGGCGCAAAACGCCGCGGGTCAACGTGCCTTTATGGGTGTAAACGTCGGTTAGCTTCTGCGTATCCGCAACCTTAACGCTGGCGTTCGGAGTGCAGATAGCGCCCGTATCCGCACACTGCCCGCCTTGAGCAGCATAGAATGGCGTCTTATCAAGGATGACCGTAACAGCATCGCCCTGTTTAGCCTCTTCAACAGCGGCGCCATTGACAAACAACCTCAACACAACCGCATCTGACGCCGGAGAATCATAGCCGACAAACACCGTCTTGGGAAGATCCCTGATGTCAATATCTCCCGTTAGAAAAACATCCCCCTGCATCTTGCTCGACGCACGGGAACGGTCTTTCTGCCGGGCCATCAAGGCTTCGGCGTGAATGTCAGCCTGGGACAGTATATCCCCGCCAAAAGCCTCTTTGACTTTGGCTTGGATCAATGCCAGCGGCAAGCCGTAGGTGTCCCGATAACGGAACATCAATTCGCCCACAAGCTGCGGTTCAGGCTTGATGCGCGCGAGCTCAGCGGAAAATTCAGGGACTTTTTGGGCATTCAGTTTAATGACAGATTCTTCCACGCGCTTGACCAACGCTTCGATATCCGACTGTTTCCCGACAAGTTCCGGATAAGGCCCCTTCATGATGCCGACAACAACAGGGATGAACGTATGCACCAGAGGCTTGGTGATCCCCGCCTGCAGCAGGATGTTGGACATATCCACGACAAGCTTGCGCATCACATACCCGCGCCCTTCATTGGAAGGAACGACGCCATCGGCAAGGCCAAAGGTAACGGCGCGTGCATGATCCGCGATCACACGAGTTTCCTTCAAGGAGATCTTCGCCCCTTCTCCAGCGATAGCCCTTGTCACGGCCTGAGTGAGCGGCAAAAAAAGATCGGTCTCGAAATTATTGTGCTTGCCCTGCATGACCGCAGTCAAGCGCTCCAACCCCATCCCGGTATCGATATTACGCGCCGGCAAAGGTTCAAGCACCCCGCCATCCTTGCGGTTATATTGCGTGAACACAAGGTTCCAGACCTCACAAAAACGGCCACAATTGCAATCCGGGTTACAATCCGGATCTTTACAATCCGCCACACCCCAATCAAAGAATATCTCCGAGCAGGGACCGCAGGGGCCATTGGGCCCGTTCAAACGAGCGTTCGACGGCCAGAAATTGGATTTGTCGCCGAGTTTTACGATGCGCGCGGCCGGGACCTTGATATCATTCAGCCATATAGCATAGGCTTCTTCATCATCCTTATTGACAGAGACCCACAGTTTCTCCGCCGGGATGCCCATGACCTTCGTCAGGAACTCCCAACCCCAGGCGATAGCCTCGGGCTTGAAGTAATCCCCGAAAGAAAAATTCCCCAGCATCTCGAACATCGTGTGGTGAAAATCAGTGACCCCGACTTCCGTAAGATCGTCCGTCCGCAGACATTTTTGCGATGTGGTGGCCCGCTTGAAATCCGTAACATGCCCCATGAACTGCAGTTTGAACTGCTGCATGCCCGCTGTTGTAAAAAGCACCGTCGGATCATCTTTAGGGACCAGGGAATCACTGGCAATGACCTTGTGACCTTTGGACTTGAAAAATTCAAGGTACTTGGTACGGATATCGTGGCCTGTCATATTCCTCTGATCACTTTCATGATAGCGCTCATGCTGAACCCCCTGCGTGCGAGATAATCCATCAAACGCTTCCTGCGCTTGAGAGGATCAACGTCACTGTACTTCCGTGCTCTTTTTGCGGCGAGCCGGCGAACCATTTCAACTTCGTCAACATTCTCCATGGCCTGCCGGCATACGCTTTCTACCAGCTCTTTGGGAATACCCTTATCAGCCAGTTCAAGAGCTATCCGCCGCAATCCCATAGGCTTGTTCAGCCGGTATTGCAGCCATGCCCTGGCAAAAGCTGCATCATCAAGAAGCCCTGTTCCGATCAGTTCCTGGATGATTCCCGCGACCACACCGGAGTCAAACCCTTTGTCCAGCATTTTCCGACGCAGCTCATCCGAACTGCGTGGCCTAAATTTTAAAAGGCGAAGGGCGTAACCCTTCGCCTTTTTCAGCTCTATTGTTCCGGTAGTGCCGTCCATCCTCGAACTACTCGGTCTTTTTAACCGGAACAGGCACTATCTTTGACCTCTCAATGACAAGCTTTTCTATCTTTTGCGCGACCTTGGGGTTATCCTGCAAGAATTTCCGGACATTGTCCCGGCCCTGC
The DNA here is from genome assembly GCA_903861305.1 of Candidatus Omnitrophota bacterium. GTDB lineage: Bacteria > Omnitrophota > Gorgyraeia > Zapsychrales > Fredricksoniimonadaceae > Fredricksoniimonas. The sequence continues at coordinate 27,489 of CAIOTT010000013.1, forward strand.
CCGATGCGTTCACCTTCAAATGCGAACCACGCGCCTGACTTGTCGATAACATTGTACTTGATGCCCGTGTCCATCAGGTCGCTCGCCGCGGATATCCCCTCGTCAAAATGGATCTCGAACTCAGCTTCCTTGAACGGGGCTGCCACCTTATTCTTGACGATCTTGGCCCTGACACGGTTGCCGATCACATCATCGCCCCTTTTGAGGGTTTCAATGCGGCGCAGATCAATGCGCACCGACGAATAGAATTTTAGAGCGTTCCCGCCGGTCGTTGTCTCAGGATTCCCGAACATAACGCCAATTTTCATGCGGATCTGGTTGATAAAAATAAGGCATGTGTTGGACTTACTGGTAACCGCCGTAAGCTTTCTCAGGGCCTGGGACATCAACCGGGCGTGCAACCCCATGTGGCTGTCGCCCATATCGCCCTCGATCTCAGCTTTAGGGGTCAAAGCCGCCACAGAATCAACGATCACCAGGTCAACAGCACTCGAACGCACCAGCGTTTCCGCTATCTCCAGGGCCTGTTCACCGGTATCTGGCTGGGAAACAAGGAGATCTTCCAGCTTGACGCCGATCTTGGCCGCATAGGAAGCATCAAAAGCATGCTCCGCGTCAATGAAAGCCGCCACACCACCCTTTTTCTGGATCTGACGGATAATGCTCAACGTCAACGTTGTTTTTCCTGATGATTCCGGGCCATAGATCTCAACAACCCTGCCGCGCGGAATACCACCGATACCAAGGGCGATATCAAGGCCAAGAGATCCTGTAGGGATCGCGTCCACATCAGCATGGACCTGCCCATCCAGTTTCATGATAGACCCCTTCCCGAACTGCTTCTCGATCTGCGTCAAGGCAAGATCAAGCGCCTTCTTGCGATTCTCGATCTCCGCAGGCGTTACTTTCTTTACTTCACTCATACATACCTCCACTACTAATATAATTAATTAAGAAGGGGTGGATGATTATACAAAAGAGGTGCCGGGTTGTCAACGAAGCGTCATAGACAATGTTGGCGGAAATTTAGTCAGCCTGTAAATTGAGAAATCGTCATTGGCCCAGACTTTAAGTATCTCATCCGCAGGGACCTTCCTGATAACATCCCACAGCGGGTCCTGCTTCTTGTTAAACAGGATGATATATTTCTTATGCGCGTCCAGGACCCTCCAGTCTCTAACCCAGACAGCAGAAACACCTGTCATCAGGTGCAGTGCCTTAGGCCGAATAAAGATAACCTCATCCTCGTGCTGGACATGAGAAACGACCCAGCGGCACATCTCCTTGGCGGAGGGACACAATATTTCATCATCATTAAAATTCCAATTATATAAAATATTTCCCGCGTTGAACAATACCACCAGGGAACACAACCCCCTAAGAACAGCTTTGCGCATCTTCATGCCTGGTAATGACGGGGACACATAAATTTTCACACAAAGGTACAAAAGGATCCCATAAACAGGCAGCAAAAACCTTGCGAAATGATACGCTGAATGCGGCACCCAGGACCAGCCCAGCATCATGAACATATAAATCACAAACACACAGCCGACAAAATCCAGGCGCCCCTTGCTTGCAAAATAAATCGTGCTGATGAATAGCATAACGAAGAACGCTGCTCCATAATAAGGAACATGCGCGATCAGCATGAACAGCAGACCTGAAAAGTCTGTCTGTCCGGGAACAATAGTGTACAGAAGACCAGCCCACGCCTGATTGGCATTGTGCAGGCAGTGTTGCACATAACTCCATGGATCACTGAATATTTGATCAAAAAAACCCTTTCCCATCCCGAAAAAAAATTTTTGAAGTCCAAGTGTCAGCAAACAGGCTAAAAATGAAAACACAATGTCCCTCTTCCAGTGCGGATCCTTCTTCTTTGAATAAAATAAAAAAAGACCAGCCGCAACAAATAGGACCAGAGCGGCTGAACGGGTCAATAATCCGGCAGAAGAAATGATCAAGAACAAATAAAAGAACCTTGCGTTCCCATCTTTGAGATAACGCTCAAAGAACACCACCGCCCACAACAATTCTACGGCAAACGGGATATCTGTGAGAAGATTCTGCTTAAAAACGAAGAAATACGAGGACATTGCCGTCAGAACAGCTGCAGCACGTGCCAGATCACGGTCAAATCGTGACCGAACAAGGCAATATACACCCCACACCTCCAATATCCAAAAAAGTATATTCAATGATTTCAGGAGAACAAAATTAAGACCAAAGAATTTAAGCCATGGAAGGATCAATATAGAATAAAACGGTGGCAAAGAAACATCGACACCGTAAACCGCGGAGACCTGAAACGGCCTTCCATCAATCAAATTAAAGGCAGAAAGGATATACTGGGCAAAGTCATCGCCCCAGTTATGCCCATCCTTGAGAGTAATCCCATTGGCAATAAACGTGAAAACCAAGACGAACCAGAACGCGGCTTCTTGCCGGTCAATGCCAACAAACCTCTTGAATATCGTCATAAATGTACTCATTAAAATAAAACCCATAAGTATTCTGCCATAATTTTTTCCTCTCTGGGGAATCAGAGCGCGACAACTCTTGTTCCAAAGCCCATCGCGCGGCGGCATAATCGGAAAATTTTAATGAAAGACGGATCAAGTCCTCACCATATTCGGGCGTGGGGGAAATCTGAACAGCCGACGCATACGCCTTTATGGCCGCGGCCACATCTCCCTTGAGCTCATAAATATGCCCCCTAAGGAACATCCCCGCTGCATACTTGTCAATAGCCGGATAGGTATCCAGATACAACTCTGCGGACATAATATCGTTCTTCGCCAAATATGCGCTCACGATCTCGATCACAGCCGTGCTCGAAGGATTATTTAAAGAAGGGGACAAAGCGATCGCCATTTCATCGTAGTAGATCGCATCATTATTCTTCCCGGTTTTAAGCGCCTCTTCGGCGCATATCTCATAGCCTTTATAGCTTTTGGGGTACCTGGCGATCCAGGCCCGGCCAATGGTCATATTGTCTTTCCAAAGAAATTCATTATTCAAAGTAGCGATAGCGCATAAACCGACAAACAAAACCATGCCCCATCGCGCCATAACCTTAAGGATCGGGACATTCCGTTGAAATGCCTTGTCATATAAAACACCGCATAAGATCCACACCGCAATCCCCGGCATGTACATAAATCTTAAAGCGATAGGATTCCACGACGGAATAAGATTAGATACGGGAAAATATGTCAGCAAAAACCAGCACGCCCAGAAGACCGTCCTGTCTCTGATAATAATGCCGCGGGCCACCCATAATAAACAACCCGTCATTAAAAATAATAACCCCCAGAATTCAGATGTCACGGGTGATAAGATCGACGGAAGATACAGGCCGGGAAAGGAAATGAGATCCGTTGGAAAAAGGAACATCTTAAGATTGATCCCAAGCGCCGCCGTGATCAGCCCTGCGTGTTTTAACAAAGACCACCCGCCCCATATATCAAGAACGGTCTGGTTCTGAAAAACAACAGTATAACAATAAAGATAAACCGCCATGACAGCGCCGCACATCAAGAACCAGACAAGTTCAGTTCTTCTCTGAAAAGACTGGACATACACCCGGTCGTAAAGAAAAAATATCAACGGCAGAAAAAAAGCCGCTTCTTTGGAAAAGATCGCCAGAAAAAAAACAAAAACAGCTCCTGACGCCCAGACACAGGTGCCATGCCGGCGGAACAGACACCAACAGCCTACTGATACAAGAGAAAAAAAGACCACCAGCAGGTCCGCCCTGAAACCTATGGCTGCGACCGCCTCGGACTGGACCGGATGAACTGAAAAAAGAAGAGCGGCAACGAACGCGGCTCGCCCGGAAAGAAAAAACTCGCTCAACAGCAGGAAGATCAAAACAGTATTGAGTAAATGTAACAGCAGATTTGTGAAATGATACCCCCAGGGAACTGCTCCCCAGCATTGCGTATCAAGAAAATACGTTAAACTGAGGACAGGACGATACGCGACTGAACCTGATCCTTTATTGTCAGATTCATTCTTAAACACTATATCCGGACGCGTTATATAATCACGCGAAAATAACATGCCGATATTTGAAAAAGAACGATAAAAATTATTGTTCAGGAACAGGATCGCGTCATCGCCGGCAAACCCGTTAAAAATGACACGCCCGTGCAGGATCAACGTCAACAGGATCAAAAAGATAAGTTTCTTTGGATATAAAAAACTTGTTCTCATGCAGTCCCGCCGCTAAAGCGCGCGAAAGCCGAAACCGCTATAGCCGCTGTATCAACCTTAAGAACCGTGTCACCCAAAGAAACAGGGATAGCACCGGCATCAACAGCCATACGGATCTCCTGGGGCGTAAAATCACCTTCAGGTCCTATAAAGAAAGCGACTTCCCGGCATCCATTAAGGCTGGACAAAGCCTGCGCTACCGGCAACCGTTCGCCTTCAAGCCATGGGATCAATATCTTGACATCCTGGCGGACCAGAAGATGCAGTGCCCTTGAAAAAGAAAGCGGCTCCGTTATCTCAGGAAAATGGAGGCGCCTGGCCTGCTTCGCCGCATTGATAACAACCCGTCCAAAGCGGCCGGCTTTCTTTTCGTTCTTACGAGGGTCGACGATCACCTCAGTCCTCTCTGATAACAGGGGAATAATGCGCGTCACACCGAGCTCCGTGCATTTTTCTATGATAGACTCGAATTTAGCTCTTTTGGGAATAGCGCAGGCAATGGTCAGGCGCGTCGTATCTGCGGGCGGGATGACAAGGATCTCACGGCAGGTAATTACAGCTGAAGATGAACCAACCTGATCAACAACCCCCGTAACCAAGGCACCATGCCCATTGACCAGTTCCACCGCATCGCCCCTTTTTAGACGCAAAACCCTGGCGAAGTGCTGGAATTCATCCGGGTCTTCAAGAAGGATCTTTTGATCGGTTTCTTCAAAAGAAGAAAAAAACCTTGGGGTTGCCATATCTAGAAACCGGAAGGTCTCTGTCGGAATCGCACGACGGTCTGGGGATTAACGGCAGAGCCGGAAGCCAAGTTTGAACCTGAAACGGAAGCTCCAACGGAAGGATCTTTACGGCTGACAAGGGTTATATCAAAATAAAGATCACCCGTGGCTGAATTCGCAGTTACCTGCGGCGCGGGAATAGCCGGTGAAGTAAATTCATCACTGACCAGTGTTCCTGCAAAAGAGCCCGCAGCTGTGCAGGTACCTGCGGAAGTCCCTGTATCACAGGCGTAAACATTCGTTCCAACAAGGGTAAAACAGTGCCAGTTATCATCAGTATAAATATTTGGCGTATACGTTCCCGACACCTCGACATCCATGCGAAAACAGATCGTCTGCGTTCCAGCATTGACCGACATACCGGAATTCGCTGTTGTAATGTCGCCATGAGTGCGCCTGACGCTCTGACGAATATAATCTGCGAGGGCTTGTGTCATCAGGTAAACCTGAATATCATCCGTAAGCTGTTTGCTCGTACTGCGCATGGCAAATTCCGCAGAAAACACCCCGCCTACGACCAGAGAAACGATAATGGTCGAAATGATCAATTCCGTAAGCGTAAGCGCGCGCAACCTTTTAAACATGAATTACCTTACCAATTGACTGTCATAACAACTTTACGAGCGCCACTGGCGTCTGAGACAACGTAAAAGGCGGTGCAGCCCGGGAATTGCACATCGGTCAAGCCCGAATGAGTGCCAATTGACATATTCCCTGAATCCCAGGTCGACGCAACGACATCCTTGCTCAAACTTTCCATGATCTTCTTGCCCATCAAAGCACAACTTAACCTGGCAGCACTTTGACCTTGAGCCTGGTTCAATTTTCCAATAACAGCAAAAACAAGCATGGCCGAAGCAGAAAAGATAACAGCCGCCACAACAACTTCTACGAGGGAATAAGCTTTGTTAGAATATGGATGTCGTCGAATAGATAACATACCTATGGACACGATGAATTGGAGGTTGTGCAGGAAGGATTCGTCGACGAAATATCCGCAGTCAGGTCGACCGAGACCTTGAAGTCCGACGCGCCTGCGCTCGAAGTGGCTGTGCATATATTAGCCGTGGCCCCGCATTCGTAAGTCGCCTGATTCGCAACGATATTAAGGCTCAATGCTGTGTTAATGGCCGAAAGGGGCGACGCTGAAAGATTCGAACCAGTCCTTGCCTTATAGACCACATTCCCGCCGCTGATCATGGTAAGGGCCGTAGTCGCGTCGCGCGCCCTCATCCGGCGGGTGGTCTTGCCATAATTAGGAATGGCGAATCCGGCCATGACGCCGATAATGACAACCACCAGCAAGAGTTCCATCAAAGTGAAAGCGCGACGCATCGGGCACCTCACGGACAGGTATTAGGACAAAGTTTCTTTAAGGATGAGGAACAAGAAGGGCACGTATACGCGCCTGCGGTTGAAACATACAGCGTATAAGTCCCCGTCGATCTGGCTATCCCAATGTTCCCAGCCACCGAGCCGACGTTACAGGTAGTCGTAAAATTTTGGGGAGAAACATCAACATCCAGGTTCGAACATGTCCCATTATAAATCCCGGCATGATCAAGGATATAACGGGCTTCGGCTGCATAAAGTACTTGTGCTGCGCTGATAGCTTCGGAAAAGATCGCGCGTTCTTTTGAACCTGTCATGAGTGGGAGCGCGATACTTCCCAAAATACCCAAAATAATGACAACCATCAATAATTCGATCATTGTAAAGGCTTTAAGTCTTGCCATTCGCGATATCCTTCGATAAAGTATATATCCCTTTGACCGGGTATTTTACCAGATCAAAGGGATATATGATTAACAATAAACGGTAAGTGTTAGTTTTTCAAATTTGCAAAAATACCATTCTTAGACTTGGTAACCGCACCAGTATTGGCATTAAGGACAAAAGCGATCGTGTCACCCGCAGCCGCGCCCGAAGCTGATAATGACGCCACAACTGTCACTCCAGTATTCGATGAACTCCCCGCAAATGAATAGGTGAAGTTGGTTGATGTCGGAAACGCAAAACCTGACAACTTTGCTACAGTATCGCACGCGGTAGCATCTTCTGCTTGAGAATAACACTCCATGACCTTGTGTGCCGCTGTCCCAAGAATAGTATAGGCTTCAGCAGCCTTGGCAATGTTCACCTGCCCCGTGAGCTTCGGCAAAGCAACAGCCGCAAGAACACCAATAATAATGATTACTATAATAAGTTCGATCAGCGTAAACCCTTTTTTCGAATTCCTTGACATGTTTTCCTCCTGTTTATTAAGTAATAATACATTACAGTTTAGCCAAATTACACAACTAAAGTATATGCTAAAAAAAATCTATTGGCAAGATTTTCCTCATTTATTTTAATTCCAGCAACTTCGAGTGCGCACTCACATCAGCCATAGGCTCCCGTCGGTAAGAAAAAAAACATTACTGCTTCAAATTCGCAAAAATACCATTCTTAGACTTGGTAACCGCACCAGTATTGGCATTAAGGACAAAAGCGATAGTGTCACCCGCAGCCGCACCCGTACCAGATAATGACCCCACAACTGTCACACCAGTATTTGATCCAAGCGCCGCAAATGAATAGGTAAAGTTGCTTGAAGTCGGAAATACAAAACCCGACATCTCCCCTACAGAATCGCACTGGGTAGCATCTCCCGCTGAAGAATAACACTCCATAACCTTGCGCATCGCTGTGCCAAGAATAGAATAAGCTTCAGAAGCCTTGGCTATGTTCACCTGGCCCGTGAGTTTCGGCAAAGCAACAGCCGCAAGAACACCGATAATAATGATCACTATAATAAGTTCGATCAACGTAAACCCTCTTCTGGAAAAACGCGCCATACAAACTCCTTTCGTAAAATTAAACCATTAAAGCAACCCCCCCCAAGACCCTTTAGATTTTTTCAATAACCTCCGCGATTTATCGAAACAATAATCCTCAAGGGCAATTTGTGCCAGTAGTACAACTGGGGTTACTGGCCGAAACCCCCGCGTTCAAATCAACACTGATAGTAAAGTCGCTGCCTGAGACAGCCGTGCATGCACCAGACCCGCACGAGTAAGCCAACCCATTCGGCATGATATTTACCCCGAGTCCCGTATTTATAGTGCCAAGAACCGTTACACTTCCAGTCGGGGCGAAATTAAACCCATGCTTGGATTTATAGATCGCATTCGCGCCACAGATCAAAGAAAGATTGCCGATAGCATCGCTTGCTTTGGCACGACTTATTGTTTTTCCGAACCCAGGCATAAAAAAACCGGCCATGATGGCAATGAACACAACTACCAACAATAGCTCGATCATGGTAAAGGCTCTGCGCATTGCACACCTCACAAACATTCAAGGCCCCGTAACTGTCGAGCGTTCATTTACAAAATAACGCACGGGGAAAATCATGTCGATTCATCGAACCATGATCACAATTTACCTTCACTCTAAATATAAACCATATACAGGAAGTTAACAAGCCAGCAGCGCCTATCCCCCGGTAGCCAACGTAAGGATGGGCATGAACATGGCCGTAATAATGACACCAATGATGGAACCCATGACCACTAGCATAAGAGGCTCGATCATAGTTCCAAAAGCTTTCATAAAAGATTCTATGTTCTTTTTATAATATGAGGCAACGTGATTCAACATTTTCCCCAACTCACCTGTCTCTTCACCAACGCGGATCATCTGTACGGCCATCGATGGGAAAAAGTTGCTTTGCTCCATCGGTTCAGCCAGCAACTTTCCTTCCCTTACCCCGTTGCGGATCTGTTTGATAACGTCAGCGCAGATCAGATTATCCACAAGACGTTCAGATATCTCCAGCGCGTAGAGGATCGGCACCCCGCTGTCAACAAGAATAGCCATTTGAGATGTGAATTTCTCAACAACCAATAACTTGAATACCTTTCCAAAAACGGGCAGATTGAACAAAATACTCTCAAACTGCCACCTGCCGGGGCCAGCGCTGATATAAGCCTTGAACATATAAATAATGCCA
>CAIOTT010000014.1 GCA_903861305.1 Candidatus Omnitrophota bacterium
GGGGGACCTCGAATACAACAACCTCGTCCATGGCCTGAGATATCTCATCTTTGGAAGCGCCGAATTTAATAAGGCCTGCCTTGAAAAGGCGGGCAGAAAAAGACGGGGATCTGTCGCACGCCGCCATCGCCCCCTTTATATTGTTATTCCGGATCTCGGCAAAAACATTCTCTTTCAATAAATGGGTGTCCTTTTCAAGTGAAGAGAAAAGAACAGATTTCTCAATGACCACAGCCAGCACAAATACAGAAGAAAAGAAGATAGGCCACATCATGGGGCCTCCCAATAAAAACAGCTGCCAGGCGGTTATCTCGGTCACAATAGCACTCCTGAAATCCTTATCTTAACGCGTTCTTTTAAGACGCCGGCTCTCAACCCAGGCCATGCGTTCTACCGCGAACTTGGATTCAGCCACATTCATGTCGGCAACCTTCTTGTAGACCACAACGGCCTTGTCCCAATCTTCCCTGTTCTCATAGATCTTGCCGATACGTAAATACGCCTTGATCCCCCATGCCTGATCTTTTACATACAAATAAGGGATTTTAAAATACTCTTCGATAGCCCTGTCCATCTGGTTCATGATCTCAAGGGTGTCACCGATCGCGAACTGGATCTGGGCATTGGTCTGCTCACTCTGGCCTTTTTCCGTTCCCAGCGCCTCCTTGTAAATATCATATTCATCCTGATACTTACGGTCCTTACGATATATCTCGGCGATCTTGATCAAAGCGTCGCGCTTAAAATCAGGGCTCGTCACTATAATGCTGCGGTAAGTGTCGACCGCTTTGGCCGGATCAAGGTCTTTCGCAAAGATGGCGGCGATCGCGAGTTTGGCCTTTGGAAAAAGAACAGGATCCGCCTGCGCGCCGACCTTGCGCAGACACTCAAGAGCTTTATCGAACTGTTCAAGCTTTTGATAAGCCTGTCCAAGCTCAAAATAGATCAAACCTTTTTTATCCGTGCGCGGGATGTCTTTCAACGCCTGAACATACTCGTCGGCCGCGTGCTGGAATTCACCAATAGACATATTGTGCTGCCCCATCCACATCAGGGCTTCAAGCTCAGCCTCAGTGGCCGGATAACGGGAAACGATCTCTTTAAACCTTCCAACACCCTCTTTGACATCACCCATCTCGTAATACGTCTTTGCGAGCCCCACCTGCGCATTCTGGATGATCAACGGTTGATCCGGATAAAGCTTGGTCATCTCGTTAAAAACAGAGATCGCCATGTCAAACTGGCGCAGATTGAAATAAGCTAAAGCCAGAGTGTATCGTCCTTCCGCCGAGAATTCACTGGATTGCGCAGCCATCTTGACAAAACCCGAAAGGACATCAACACTGGCCGGCCAGTCCCGTTTCTTAAAATAGGCAATGCCGAGATAGTACTGCGATTCAGGCAAAAACTTGCTGTGGGGATAATTCGTTTTGAGGGCCTGAAAGGCGAACACAGCCGGATCCAGACGCCCCCCCTTGAGAAGAGCGACCCCAAGACGATATTGAACGTGATCTGCATACGGCGTGTCCGGCATATCTTTAAGGATCTGGTCATAGCCGTCCACCGCTTTATCCATCTGCCCGGCCTCCAAATACGCATCCGCGATCTGTGTCATGGCGCTTACCTTGACAGTCTTGTTATCCGACTTGTCGGCGACAGCATGAAAGCTGGCGATGGCCTGATCAAAATTCCCGTTCTTAAGATAAGCCCAGGCGAGACCGAACCTGGCCTTCTCGATCACCTTAGACTGTTGGGGCAACGCTTCATAAAGAGCTATGATCCGGGTGTAATCGTTGATCGACGCTGGGAGATCATTGGCCAGATAATACGCATTAGCCCTTCCAAGATAACTTTCAGGTATCCTGGGACTCTGAGGATATTGATTGAGAAGCTCCGTATAACTTGCTGCCGCGTCCTTGAACTTCTCCTGAGCCGTAAAAAGACTGGCTTTGCCAAGGATAATGTCATCGGCCGCCAGGCCCGCCGCCAGGGCCGCCGCCTGCGCTTCTTCAAAAGCCTTGAACGCATCATCGAATTTTTGAAGCTTGAGATCGCACCAACCGATCCCAATAAGAGCTGCGATCACGGATCGGGGCTCTTTTGTCAGCACCCTTGCCTTCTGATACCCTTCCACAGACTTCTGGTACTGCTCAAGATAATAATATGCTTCGGCAATATTGAACTGTGCCTCATAGGAACGCACCGACTGGGGATGATCCTGCAGATATTTATTGAATTGATATACAGCCCCTTCATACTGGCCAGCGTTATAGTCACATTCACCAAGTTTAAACGCCGCATCCTCGGACAAATTATTGGAAGGGAATTTATCGATCAGCTGCTGGAACGTTTTCTTGGCCGTCTCATAGTCGCCTTTCTGAAAATAACTCCAGGCAAGGGAATAATATGCCTGTGACGTATAAAGTGATGCCGGGAACCCTTCGATCACCTGACGATACTGTTCCTGGGCCTTAGCAACATCGCCCCCCTTCAAATAGCTCTCGCCAAGCCAGAACAAAGAAGCATCCTTATATTCACCACGGGAGACAAGGTCCTTGAATACGGCAAAGGCCTTCACGTACTCCTTCTTGAAAAAATAACTTTGTCCTTCAAGGAGCCGGGCTTCAACAAGTTTTGTCGTCGAAGGGAATTCAGTCAGAAGCTGCGTGACATACCGCAAGGACACATCATAAAACCCGTCCTCAAAGGCGCGTTGCGCCACTACGAAAAGTTCTTTTTCATTGGATGCTGAAAATGAAGTTACAGGCAGGAGAATCCCTGCAGCCAAAACAAAAAGGAATAAAGATTTACTTTTCATATGCGTTACATTTTAACAAAAATAATTTGTAAATGAAAAAAGAAGCGGAATTTATCGTTTGAGGAAATGGCTGAGGTATTGTCCCGTGTAAGAAGACGGTTGCAGGGAAAGCTGTTCGGGTGTTCCGGCAAAAATGAGCCGCCCGCCTGCACTGCCTCCATCAGGGCCAAGGTCAATGACATGGTCCGCGGACTTAACGACCTCAAGATTATGTTCGATAACAAGGACCGTGTTCCCCTTGTCCACAAGCCGCTGAAGGACGGATAACAATTTCTCGACATCCGCGAAATGCAGCCCCGTCGTAGGCTCATCAAGGATATAAAAGGTGCGCCCCGTAGCCGGCTTGCACAGTTCCGCCGCCAGTTTGACCCGCTGGGCTTCTCCTCCCGAAAGGGTCGTCGCCGACTGGCCCAGCTTAATGTAACCAAGCCCGACATCGTTAAGCACCTCAAAAACACGCCGGGCACGGGGGATATTCCCAAAGAACTCCAGCGCGTCGACAATGGACAGGTCAAGCACATCGCTGATGTTGCGGCCTTTATACTCCACCTGGAGTGTCTGGTCATTGAAACGACGCCCATGGCAGATCTCGCACTCCACATGGACATCCGGCAGAAAGTGCATTTCGATCTCCTTGATCCCATCGCCCTCGCACGCTTCGCAACGCCCTCCCTTGACATTGAAGCTGAAGCGACCCGGCCCGTAACCGCGCAACTTGGCCTCGGGTAATCTGGCGAAAAGGGAGCGGATATCCGAAAAGACCCCCGTATATGTGACCGGATTGGACCTGGGTGTCCTGCCAATAGGCGACTGATCGACAACAACCACCTTGTCGATATGTTCGACCCCCTCGATCTTTTTGAAGGTGCCGGGCTTCTCTCGGGTGCCATAAAGCTTTTGCGCCAATACTTTGTGAAGCACATCATTGACGAGCGTGGATTTGCCCGACCCCGAAACGCCTGTGACGCACGTGAATGTCCCGATCGGGAAGTCAACGTCAATGGACTTCAAATTATGCTCACTCACACCTTTCAATCGTATAAATTTTCCTTTGAGAGCCTTGCGGCGCTCCGGCGGCAAGGGGATCTTCAAGTCGCCGCTCAAATACCTTCCTGTCAATGAATCCCTGGCCGACGTTATGCCTGCCACCGGCCCCGCGTACATCACCTCGCCGCCAAACTTGCCGGCGCCAGGACCAAGGTCGATCACCCAGTCAGCGTTGCGGATAGTATCCTCATCATGTTCAACAACGATCAGCGTGTTGCCAAGGTCCCTCAAGGCTTGCAGGCTCGCGAGCAATCGCTCGTTGTCTTTCTGGTGGAGGCCGATGGAAGGCTCATCAAGGACATACACAACACCCACGAGACCAGATCCCACCTGCGTTGCCAAATGAATGCGTTCCGCCTCACCACCCGAGAGCGTTGAGCTCCGGCGATCAAGGGTCAAATAGTCCAATCCGACGTTAACGCAAAAATCCAGACGGCGCGTGATCTCTTTAAAAACAGGTTCTGCGATGGCAACGGCATCTCCCTCCAGTTTTAGGGTAGAAAAGAATTCCTTCGCTTCTTTAATAGAGAATTTAACAACATCGGCGATATTCTTCCCGCCTACAAGGACCATCAGCGAAGATTTCTTTAACCGGTCACCGCCACAAAAGAGGCAGGGCGCCTCAGACATGAACCTGGATATTTCCTCTTTCAACCAGTCGCTGTCCGTCTCGCGAAAAAGCCTTTCCAGATATCCGGTCACGCCCTCGAATTTCCTGCCCCAGATGACATCTTCCCCTCCGTACAACACACGTCGTTTAAAATCCTTGGGAAGTTTATTGTAGGGCAACGTCACATCAATATCATAAAGACGGGCCAGTTCACGCATGACCGCGCGATAATACATCATGTAACCGCGCTGCCCCTTGCGCCAGGGAACAATGGCAGCGACCCATGGTTTTTCAGGATCAGCAACAAGCACATCAATATCGATCTCCATCTTGGTCCCGATCCCGTTGCACTGCGGGCAGGCGCCATAGGGAGAATTGAATGAAAAAGTCCTGGGTTCTAATTCCGGAAGATCGATCCCCTCATCCGGGATCGAGAAACTCTCGCTGAGAACAAGATCAGGCGTCCCGTCAGAGAATCCGATCACTACAGAACCCTTGCCGACCTTGAGTGCTGTCTCCACGGAATCCGTCAAACGAAGTTTGATCTCCGGCTTCACGCTCAACCGGTCAACCACGATCTCCACCGAATGGATCTTGTAGCGGTCGAGTTTGATCTTTTCATTGACATCATATATCTCACCATCAACGCGCAGGCGGGCAAACCCGGCTTTGGCCACATCCTGGCCAATATGCGGGTAATTCCCTTTCTTCCCTTTGACAAAAGGCGCAAGGACAAGAACTTTGGTCCCTGCCGGCAAGCGCAGTATCCGCTCCACCATTTCCTGAGCGGACTGTTTTTCAAGCTTCTGACCTTTATAATACGGCACCCCCACACGGGCGAACAAAAGGCGCAAATAATCGTAGATCTCCGTCTGTGTTGCAACGGTAGACCGAGGATTTCGGCTGATGGTCTTCTGTTCAATGGAAATAGTAGGGCTTAACCCGTCGATCGATTCAACATCAGGTTTCTGCACCTGTCCGAGGAACTGGCGGGCGTAGGCCGAAAGGCTTTCAACATAACGTCGCTGCCCTTCTGCGTAGATCGTATCGAACGCGAGCGATGACTTCCCTGAACCGCTCAAACCAGTAATGACGATGAAGGCGTCCCGCGGAAGATCAAGCGAGATATTCTTGAGATTGTGCTCCCTGGCGTTCTTGATAACAATATGGTCCAGTGGCATACAGTTTACGACCTTATGACCTTTGTTTGAAATGCACGATAACGCCGGGACGCGTAAAGTAATAGATACCGCACGCAGCGAACGATCCGTCGACAGCCCAGCGGAAAAGAACATTGATCCAGGTGAACATCTCCAAAGAAACTAACGACGTTACCGGTCCGTGAAAAAGAGGTTTCACGAAATAATAAAAAGAAGCGTATGTATGACGCAAAGGAAGTGTCGCGATGGAAAAAATAAGTATACCGATAAGGACCTTGCGATAAACGTTGAGATAAAAGATAACCCCGATCCCGCACGCAAGGCCTGTCATCCTCAACAGGTAGGAAACGACGTAGCGAAAGAGCATCAAGGTATGGGGAACACCGGGATTGACCGCTTGGTATCTTGTAAAATGAGGTATGTAATAGATCTGCCAGACAGAAGTCAGGACAAGAATGACCCCAAAAAATATAACGCCATAAGGGACCTTTCTCAACGGAAACTCCTTAGTAATAAGACGTCCACGCTCATCTCAACCCTGCATAGACAGCAACCCCTGCCGTCCATGATGACGGCAGGGGTTGTGTCTTGATGCAAAAAAGAGCGATTACTTCTTCTTTTTCTTCTTACCGCCCTTCACCATCGCAGCGCTGGAAATATCACCCTGCTTATCAATGAAGTAAAGGAACCCCTTTTCCTTCTTGATACCGACCTTGGCAACCTTCTTGGGCTTGCCGCCCTTTTTGTCGCCGCGGGCCATTGCCGCGCTTGAAACGTCGCCCTGTTTGTCAATGAAGTACAGAAAACCCTTTTCCTTCTTGACGCCAACCTTAGCAACCTTCTTAGCCATTCTTATTCACCCCCTTTCGCGTGATAGCGAGTTTGATTTACACTTTCTTAATGATCGGCGGCATGCCCGCCATATCTCCGGTAAGATTCACCAGGTCACTACCCGGCGGAAAACGACCTAGGTCCCTATTTTGATGTTTGTCGCCATGCCCTGAAGTGCACGGATACCAGACAGGACCGCAAGATAACTTGTCTTCGGATTGTCAGGACAAACTGTATTCTCGGTCTTGGTGGTAATGCGACCAAATTCCCCCTCGAGAACAACTTCATGGGTGTTGCGGATGACCTCAGGCGAAGCAATGATGCGCACGCGCAATTTTACCCCGGGACCTGCCGCCAGCGCAACGGTCGCAGCAACATTAATATTCTGCGGAAAAAGACGGACGGCGTCCTTGACCTCACCATCGAAGAGAACCGCATCGCGCGCGATATCCTTCAAATGAATGCCTTTTTCTCTAATATAGGGGTTATCACTGAACCCGGCGGGAGGTTTGCGGGTCGTGAGGGTGATAGACGTGATCCCCAGGAGAGCCGCCGCCTTGATCGCGTCAAGCCCGGCAACGGCACCGGAAGGAAGGATCAACTGGCCTTTGGAACGGCGCGCCAGATCAAAAAGGCTGCTGTCGCTCAGCAGCCTTCCAATGCTCATGGCCATAACACTCTTGCCAGCCGTCAAGGCCGCACGGACGATATCCAGGGTTGCCTGGGTATTAACAGCCTCGATAACAATATCAGAACGGCGGATAAGGTCATCGACATCCCTGGCAGCACCGCCGCGCACATTAAGCCGCTTGGCGAGAGCCCCGACCTTGGCTTGGTCGATGTCGTATAGCGCAACGACCTCAAACGCACCTTTGAGCTCTTTCATCACGCTGCGCGCGATCCTTGAACCGATCGCTCCGCAACCGATGATACCCAGTTTTAATTTCGCATTTCTAGATGTCATTACGTGGTAACAATAATGTTATCTATCAGCCTGGTAGTGCCGAACCTGGCCGCAACCGCTATCAGCACCCGCCCCTGTATCCGACGGGTAAAACGAAGATCGTGAAGCGTTACGCACGAAACATATTCAATGCTAGCACCTGCACCGTCGGAAATCAACTTTTTTATTACAGAATTTATTCTTGCCGCCCGGCGTTCACCGGCGGCGATCATAGCGCGGGCATGGCAAAGGGCCCTGTAGATCGACGGAGCCGATGCCCTTTCAGACGGGGAAAGATACGCGTTGCGGGAGCTCATCGCGAGGCCGTCTTTTTCACGCACCGTCGGACACACCTTCAAGCAAGTCGAAAAATCGAGGTCCCTCATCATGCGGCTGATGATCTCGACCTGCTGGGCATCTTTCTGCCCGAGGTACATCGCGTCGGGCTGGACAATATTCAACAATTTTCCAACGACCGTGGCGACACCGCTGAAATGGCCGGGACGCGAGGCCCCGCAAAGGCTATCCCCCAAGCGGCTCACGCTGATATGTGTCAAGAATCCCGCGGGATACATTTCCGCCCCTGACGGCACGAAGAAAAGCTCAACCCCGGCGGCCTGCGCCATCTTCCTGTCACGGACAAGATCACGCGGGTACCGCCCAAGATCTTCACCGGGACCGAACTGGATAGGGTTGACGAACAGACTGACCACGGTCGCGTGGTGATCTTTAACGCTGCGCTCCATCAACGACACATGGCCCGCGTGAAAATACCCCATGGTCGGAACAAAGCCGACGGTCCTGCCGCACGCACGTAACCGGATCAATTCTTTCCTGAGAGCTTTGATCGTTGTGACCAGCTTCATGATCCCTCCTTTAACACCCTCCAACCTCATGCAGCGGGCCCATCACAAATGCCCTCTCCTTCATCCTTGGATGCGGGATACACAGTTCCGGCGTTTCTAGCGCAACCCCTTCATACAAGAGGATGTCTATGTCAATGGTCCGCGGCCCATCCTTGACCGTGCGGACCCTCCCCAGGTCAAACTCGACCTGCCGGGCCGCTTTTAGAAGGTCTTCAGGCCCAAGGCGTGTATCAGCCTTGATCACGGCGTTAAGAAAAAGCCCCTGGGGAGGACCTCCGACAGGGGCAGTTTCAATGATCGTCGATAACTTTAATTCTTTTACGCCATAAGCAGCAAGGAGGCGAACAGCATCACGAAGGTTTTTTTCTCGATCCCCGACATTCGATCCTAAACCAAGATAAATGACGGGCACCAGTACCCCCAAAGCTTCAGGCCAACACCTTGCTCATGCGCTGGACTGCCTCATGAATGCGCTCTACAGGTACCGTGAGCGCCATGCGCACGTAGCCCTCGCCGCATTTGCCAAACCCGACTCCCGGCGTCACAACAATATCCGCCAGGTCCAGAAAAGCTTTCGCGCAGGTCATTGAATCCGGGAATTTCGACGGGATCTTAGCCCAGACGTAATAGGCCCCCTTCGGAGGGTCGATCTTCCAACCCAGTGAACGGCAGCCATTGATCAAAGCGTCCCTGCGCTCCTGATAACAGGCGCGCATGTCCTCGATCTCGACGGGATCCATCTGCAGGGCGGCGATACCCGCGTGCTGGATGGCGTTGAAAACGCCTGAATCCGTATTGGATTTAACCTTGGCCAGCGCGGCAACGAGCTGCGCATTACCGCAAGCCCAACCCAACCGCCAACCGGTCATAAAATATGTTTTTGAAAAAGAATGGAACTCAATGGCAATGTCCTTGGCACCCGGGATCTCAAGGATGCTCAAAGGTTTAGCCCCATCGTAATAAACCTCGGAATACGCAAGGTCTGAAACAATGATGATGTTCTTTTGCGTACAAACACGGACCAATTCAGTATAAAATCCCTTAGTGGCCACCGCCGCTGTAGGGTTGTTCGGATAGCAAACAATAATGGCTTTAGGATCTTTAGAGGCCTCAATATCCGCGATCTTCGGCAGGAAATCATTCGACGCCTTGAGAGGTAAATATTGGATCTTACCTCCAGCAAACGCAACCGCCGCCTGATAAGCAGGATACGCAGGATCTGTCAGCAAAACCTTATCCCCGGGATTGATGACGGCCAGGGGAAAATGTGCCAGGCCTTCTTTGGAACCAATAAGCGGATAAACCTCGGTTGCAGGGTCAAGCTGGACGTTAAAACGCCTGGAGAACCACGCAGCGATCTCAACCCGCAATTGCGGCACGCCCGCATCGAACGGATAGTGATGATTGGCGCCGTCTTCTACAGCCTTCTTCATCGCCTCAACGATCGGCTTATGTGTCACCTGGTCCGGATCACCGATCCCCAGGCTGATAACATCACGGCCTTCAGCAATAGCGGCTCGCCTGGCCTTGTCGATCTCCACAAATAGATAAGGAGGCAACTGCTTGAGACGCTCGGAAATTTCAATATTAAAAGGCATAATACTCCTAAACCAGACCCAGTACTTGCTGCATGTTAAATAATCCCTTATCCTTTTTCAGCAAAAATTTTGCGGCGATCAAGGCACCTGCTGCGAACATGTCCCGGTCCTTGGCGTTATGCGAGATCTCAATGGCATCGACTGTTCCATCAAAAACGACCTTGTGATAGCCAACGACCTCACCTTCCCGGTGGGAAACGATATCTGATATTTTCTTCCCGGTAACACCCTCCACAACCTCCGCCATGGTCTTTGCCGTACCGGAAGGCGCGTCTTTTTTGTGAACGTGATGGGTCTCGGTAATAGCCACATCATACCCTTTGAGCACAGCCGCCATTTGTTTCAGCAATCTGAAGACCAAGTTAACACCCACAGACATATTGGTCGACTGGACAAGCGCGATCTTTCTCGACGCCTTGCTGATCAGCAAACGCTGTTCTTGCGAAAACCCTGTTGTCCCTATTACCGCCCGCACATCATATTTCAAACATGCCTTCAGCGCCTCCATGGAAGGGCCGGGAAGGGAGAAATCGATCAGGACATCCGCGCCTTTGATGGCATTGATATCCCGCGATACCTTGACACCGAACATACTGGCCGGAACATCCGTGCGGTCAGGGCTTTCGATCAACGCCGTAAGCTTGAACGCCTTATCTTTGGATGCAAGGTAAGCGATGCGCTGACCCATCCTCCCCTGGCAACCTGTGATCGCTAATTTCATCATTATGCCTTTGTAATAAGATCAAAACCAACCATGACTTTCTTCAATTTGGCAAGATTCTCCGGTTCAAGCTCACACAAAGGAAGCCTGACCTTCGGCGAACAAAGCCCCATCAATCCGCACGCGGTCTTGACCGGTGCCGGGTTGGTCTCCAGGAACATCGCCTTGATAATGGGCAAAAGCAGGGCCTGTTTTTCCTCGGCCTCCTTGACTTTTCCCTTGAGCATCAGGTTCACCACTTCGGCCACTTCTTTAGGCATGATGTTCGCCAGAACGGAAATAACGCCCGTCCCGCCGAGTTTCATGATCGGGATGGTCATGGCATCATCGCCGGAAAGAACATCAAAATCCTTGCCGCAGGCATCTTTAACAGCCTTAGCCTGATCGATATTACCCGACGCTTCTTTCACACCGACAATGTTCTTGCAATCCTTGGCCAGCTTCTTTACCGTCTCCGTCTCGATATTGCGCGCGCATCGGCCTTCGATGTTGTAAAGGATGATAGGGATCTTCACACTGTCCGCGACAGCCTTAAAATGAAGATAGAGCCCCTTCTGGGTCGGCTTGTTGTAATACGGGGTCACGACAAGGGCCGCGTCAACTCCGGACTCCTCCGCGTGCCTGATAAGACGCACCGCTTCAGCCGTTGAATTAGAACCCGTCCCCGCGACGACCGGAACGCGGTGGCGCACGGCATCAACGGTGATCTCAACGACCTTGTCATGCTCTTCATGGGAAAGGGTCGGCGACTCGCCCGTCGTGCCGCACGGGACAATGCCTTTGGTGCCGCTCTTGATCTGACGCTCGACAAGCTCGGCGAGCTTCCACTCGTCCACACCGTGTTCCGTAAAAGGCGTTACCAATGCGACAATAGATCCCTTGAACATTTTCATCTCCTGTTGCTAAAGATAATACTCACCTTTGCAAATGAGCTTCCCGCTCCCTTTTAACCAGACATTCGTTATCACCGGACGATCCTTGTCAAGCACATCAAGGTCGAAGGTCACATCCAGGACTTCACCGCTTTTGGTAGCGACCCGGATCACCGCACCCTGTTGGGGCGCCAGCTTTCCCGATGAATGCAAATACCCTACAAGCGCCGCCGCAACGCTGCCCGTACCGCAGGCCAGTGTCTCAGCCTCGACACCGCGTTCATACGTGCGGACCGCGACAACCCCATCCCGGACCTTTTCCACAAAATTGACATTCGTCCCCTTGGGAGCGAAAAGGGAATGCTGGCGGATCAGGCGACCTAACCCGTCCACATCCATTTCCTGAAGACCCTGGACAAAAACAACCACATGCGGAACCCCAGTATTTATAAAATGCCCGGTAAGCTTCTGCCCGGCAACCTTGATCTCGATGTTGGGACGATAATTTTGAGGGTCGCTCAACTGGACCGACGCAATATCTCCGTTAACACTGGCATGAAGGATCCCTGCCTTTGTCTCAACTGTAAAGACCTCAGGGACGAGCGCAAACTTGTTCACGACGTAAACAGCCAGACAACGGGCACCGTTACCGCACATTTCCGCCTCAGACCCGTCCGCGTTGAATATCCGCATGCGTTGATCGCAGGTGGACGACCTGTCGAGGATGATCAAGCCATCCGCCCCGATGCCCAT
Organism: Candidatus Omnitrophota bacterium; assembly: GCA_903861305.1. Classification (GTDB taxonomy): domain Bacteria; phylum Omnitrophota; class Gorgyraeia; order Zapsychrales; family Fredricksoniimonadaceae; genus Fredricksoniimonas. Next base: position 12,220 of record CAIOTT010000014.1, read on the forward strand.
ATGCCGGTCGCAAACTTTCCGCGCGAGCGCGGCGTAATCAAGCTGAGGATCATGATCGATGACCACGAAATCATTCCCCGCACCCTGCATCTTATGGAACAAGATTTTCTTCATAAGAATGAATTATACACGAGTCCGACGAAAAGACCAACATCCAGGCAAATAAAATGCGCCGGGCAAGAATACGCCGTGCGCATCATTTAAGAAAAGCCGGGATACTGGCACCTTGGACAAGGTCCTTGAATGTCTCGCGGGCCTGCACCACAGCCCACGACCCACCCTTGACCATAACTTCCGCCGCGCGGGGACGCACATTGTAATTGCTGGACATCGAAAAACCATAAGCGCCGGCCGAAAGGAGCGCCAGGCATTTTCCATCGGCTACATCCGGCAGCTTGCGGTCATGCGCAAAAACATCAGCACTCTCGCAGATGGGCCCCACCACATCGCAAACGATCTTGCGGGCCTCGGAACGCTCAAGAGGGATGATCTCATGGTGCGCCCCGTACATGGACGGGCGCACGAGATCGTTCATCCCCCCGTCAACGATCATGAATTTCTTGACCCCGTTATCTTTCGTATAAAGCTTGCGCGTGACAAATATCCCGGCATTGCCGACAATAAAGCGCCCCGGCTCCATGATAAGGCGCAACGCGCGCCCCTTGAGCAGCGGCAGCACCTTGTTGGAGAATTCGAGGGCGGTCTGGGGCTTTTCGTCGCTGTAAATGATACCCAAACCCCCGCCGATATCAAAATACGTGATCTGCACGCCGTCACGCAAAAGATCATCAATAAAAGCCAGCGCCGTCCGTATGGCCTTCATAAAAGGCGCGCCTTCGGTGATCTGTGACCCGATATGGACATGAACCCCGTTGATGGAAATGTTTTTGAACCTTTTATGGTCCAGGAATATGCCCCGCGCGGTCGAAAGGTCAATGCCGAATTTCTTCTTGAGGCTTCCGGTATTGATCTTATCGTGCGTAGGTGCCTCCACATCAGGATTGATCCGCAACGCCACCTGGACCGTCTTTTTCATCCGGCCCGCAATGCGCTCAATGTTCATCAATTCCGGCTTGGATTCGACATTGAACAACAGTATCCCGGCCCTGATGGCATCAGCGATCTCGGCTTCAGTCTTGCCGACCGAAGCATACACGATCTTCTTTGCCTCAGCACCGACAAGCAGGGCCTTGCGCAATTCACCGCCGGAAACAATATCAAAACCAGCCCCCTCACGGACCAAAGCCTTGAGGACCGCCAGATTGCTGTTCGCCTTCATGGCAAAACATATGACAGGATCGACCTCATCAAAAGCGGCCTTGATCTTCCGAAAATGCTCTACCAGTGTGTTATGGCTGTAAATATAAACAGGGGTCCCTGTCTTCTTCACGATAGAAGACACCTTGACGCCCTCGCAGTACAATTCACCTGACTTGTAATGAAAATCATGGATCGGATGGATCGATCGTGTCATTTCAAACGCTTCTTCCACTTGTTGATCTGGGCCTTCACCATATCCGGATTCGTGGAACCGATGGATCGCTTGATCCTGACAGACATCTCGGGGGTCAAAAGATTTTTCACGTCTTCTTCAAAATGCATGGAGTAACGTTTCAACTGGGCCACATTCATATCGGATATCTTCCGCCCATGGTCCAGGCACTCCCTGACCATGGCCCCGATAGTATCATGCGCGTCGCGGTAAGAAACACCCTTCTTGACAAGGTAGTCCAGGATGTCGACAGAAAAGAAATATTCACTGGTGATCCGCCCTTTGATGACATCCTTCTTGACCTTAATCCCGTCGAAGACCTGGGCCATGATCTCCAGCATATCTTCCATCGTTTCCAACGCGTCAAAAAGAGCAGGCTTGTCCATCTGCATATCCCTGTTGTAACTGAGCGGCAAACCTTTCATGAGCACCAAAAGCTCCATAAGGCGACCCGGAAATTTGGACGCGGTACCGCGCACAAGTTCCAGCACGTCAGGGTTCTTCTTGTGGGGCATGATGGAAGAGCCCGTGCACACCGTATCCGCAAGGGAGATAAAATCGAACTCACTGGTGACCCACAGGATAAGGTCTTCACAGACCCGTGTCAGGTGCATCCCCGTGATCGCGATGGCCGCCATGATCTCGATGATAAAATCCCGGTCCGCGACCGCGTCGATGCTGTTCGCTGCCGTTGCTGAAAACCCGAGTTTTTTGGTAACGTAATCACGATCCGTAGGTAATGAAGTGCCGGAAAAGGCGCAGGCGCCAAGGGTGTTGATGTTCGTACGTCCACGGGCATCCTCAAAACGCCCCTTGTCGCGCTCAAGCATCTCGACATAAGCGAGCATCTGATGGGACATGAGGACTACCTGGGCCGACTGCAGGTGCGTATACCCCGGGATGATCACATCCTGATTCTTATCAGCGAATGTTATCAGCGCGATCTGCAACCCCTCGACCAATGCCAGGATATTTTCCAGATGATCCAGGCTATAAAGCCGGACATCCGTCACCACCTGGTCATTGCGCGAACGCGCCGTATGCAGTTTGTCTGCGGGCTGGCCGATCAATTTCTTCAACTTGATCTGAATGTCGGTATGGACGTCCTCTGAAGCCGGGTCAAATACATACGTCCCGCCTTCAATACTCTTGATCAGAGCCTTAAGGCCTGACACAAGCGCACTCGCGTCTTTCTTGGGAATGATCCCCTGCTCACCCAGCATCTGGGCATGGGCTATCCCGGCAACACAATCGTACAGAGCGAGTTTGTGATCATACGAAATACTATAAGTAAATCTCTGCGAAGATTTGCTCAAGCTTCCTGCAAAGCGTGAACCCCATAACCTTGTCGCCATATCCGCCCCCTTCGCACCGATTGAACAATCACAAATATAAGGCCGTGGCGCTTCATGAAAAACGCTGGAATGGAACAGTCCACAGCTTGATGAATCCTTCAGCCTGTGACTGGTCGAACTTGTCTCCCTTGCCATAGGTCGCCATTTTCTCGCTATAACGGGAATACGGTGATTTACGCCCCACCACCATGGCATGACCTTTGAAAAGTTTAATGCGCACTGTCCCTGTGGTATTCTTGTGATACTCGTTGAAGAACGCATCCATCTGAGCCTTAAGAGGCGTCCACCACAAACCATTATACGTCAATTCGGCGTATTTCTGGGACAATAACTCCTTGAAACGAAGACTGTCACGGTCCAGGACCAGGCTCTCGATCTCGCGGATGGCAAGGTGCAGCGCCGCGCCCGCCGGATTCTCATAAAGTTCCCGTGACTTGATGCCCACCAACCGGTTCTCGATCATGTCCACACGCCCGATACCATGCTTTCCGACGATCTCGTTCAATTTCAACACCAGCGGCAAAGGTTTCAACTTGACGCCATTAACGGCGACCGGGACCCCTTTCAAAAATTCGATCTCGACATATCCAGGTTTATTAGGCGCCTTGCGCGGATCGACAGTCATGGAGAACACGTCATCCGGAGGCTCGACCATCGGGTCTTCGAGAAGACCGCTTTCTATGGCCTTGCCATAAACATTGGTGTCGATGCTGTAGGGGCTCTTTTTCGTAGCCGCGACGGGAACACCCTTGGATTTCGCGTAATCTATTTCCTCGTTGCGCGACTTGAATTCCCAAATGCGGACCGGAGCAATGATCTCCATGTGCGGCTCCATCAACCGGTACGTCACTTCAAAACGGACCTGGTCGTTGCCCTTGCCCGTGCAGCCATGGACAAGCCCGTCCGCCTTTTCCTTGCGGGCGACCAGGACCTGGTGATACGCGATGAGAGGACGTGACAACGCGCAGGCAAGGTTATACTTGCCCTCATATAGAGCGCCGGCCTTCAACGCCGGGATGGCATAATCCTCGATCAATTCCTGTTTGACATCAAGGCAATAGACCTTCGCGGCGCCTGAAGCGACCGCCTTGGCCTTGACCTTGTCAAAGTCATCCCCTTGGCCAACATCCGCGATGACCGCGATGATCTCGTAACCGCGATCCTTGAGCCACGGAATAATGCACGATGTATCAAGCCCGCCCGAATAAGCCAAAACAACTTTTTTCATTTCCGTTCTCCCTTTTTATTCTGAATATAGAAAAACCATGATCGCCTTCTGGACATGAAGACGATTTTCGGCTTCATCAAAGACCACCGAACGCGGCCCGTCGATCACGTCAGCCGCAACCTCCTGCCCCCGGTGCGCGGGAAGACAGTGCATAAAGATGCGGTCCTTGCCCGCCCGGGCAAAAAGCTTCGCGTCGATCTGATAACCTTTAAAATCCTTCAAGCGACGGGCCGTCTCTTTTTCCTGTCCCATACTGACCCACGTATCCGTATAAACAACATCCGCCCCATCGACCGCCTTAACAGGGTCGCGCATCAATGAGATAGTGGCCCCTGTCGCCTGGGCACAGTCGGCCGCCTGCCTCACACAACCGGCATCGGGCTCATACCCTTTGGGTGTCGCCACCGTCATATGCATGCCCATCTTGGCCGCCGCCAGCATCAAGGAATTGGTCATATTGTTCCCGTCACCGATATAAGCCAGCTTGATGCCTTTCAACGTCCCGAATTTTTCATGGACCGTCATCACATCCGCGAGAGCCTGGCACGGGTGAGAGTGGTCGGAAAGGGCGTTCACAACGGGAATGGTCGCATATTTGGCCAGGTCCAGAAGGTCCTGGTGCGCAAAAACTCGGGCAACGATCCCTTTAACATAACGTGAAAGGGTCTGCGCAATATCGGCGGTGGGTTCTCTCTTGCCAAGGCTGATATCATCTGGCGCAAGATAGATAGATTTCCCGCCCAACTGGAATATCCCGGCTTCAAACGACACACGCGTGCGGTTCGACGGCTTCTGAAAGATCAGCGCCACTGATTCGCCTTTTAAAAGTGTCGCGTACGACGCCGGCTTCTTCTTCAGTTTACCTGCCAGATCAAGTATCCGGGCTATGTCTGCGGAGGAATGATCTGCGATCGAAATAAAATCACGTTTCTTCATAAATATCCTTACGCTTTAACGGCATGGGTGAACGCCGCCTCCAATATGCCCATTGCCTTGTCGATCTCCTTGCGCTTCACGTTCAGCGCAGGCATGATCCTCAGGACATTGCCCTGAGTGCAATTGATGATCAGGCCGTTCGCGAAACATTCGTCAAAAATACCTTTCCCCTCGATCGAAAGCTCAACCCCGATCATAAGGCCAAGCCCGCGAACTTCCCTGATAAAGTCAAAGCGCTGCTGCATCTGCCTGAACCTTTCAAGCATGTAAGCCCCCATCAGGCGGCAGTTCTTCAACATTTTATCTTTATGGATCGCCTCGAAGGTCCCCAACGCCGCCTTGGCGACCAGAGGATTCCCGCCAAACGTCGTTCCATGCATCCCGGGCTGCAGCAAATGCGACACCTTCCGGCATGCGAGCATGGCGCCAATAGGAAGCCCTCCGCCCAGCGCCTTAGCCAGCGTCATGACATCCGGTTGGATGCCATAATGCTTGTACGCAAACATTTCACCGGTACGCCCCATGCCTGTCTGTACTTCATCAAGAATGAGAAGAAGCTTGCGTTCATCGCACAGCTTCCTGGCGGCCTGCATAAACTCCTGCGATGCCACATTGACCCCGCCTTCACCCTGCACAGGTTCGAACATGATCGCGACAGTCCTGGGAGTTATCGCCGCGCGTAAAGCCTCGATATCATTAAAAGGAACATGGACGAAACCTGGCACCAACGGGGAAAAGCCTTTTTGATGTTTGGTCTGTCCCGTCGCGGATATAGCCCCCATGGTGCGTCCATGGAACGAATTCAGGGTCGTAATGATCTCAAACCTTGCTCCTTCCGGTGCGGGGAAAGCCGCGCCAAAGAGCCTTGAAAATTTGATCGCCGCTTCATTAGCCTCGGCACCGCTGTTACAAAAAAAGACCTTTCCATCGAATGATTGCCGGACGATCTCTTTAGCGAGCCTGGCCTGGTTGGCGCCGAAAAAATTGTTGGGGATATGGATCAACTTCCCTACCTGGTCGCGCACCGCCGCCATCACCTTGGGATGGCAGTGGCCGACATTGGAAATGCCCCAGCCGGGAAAAAAGTCAAGGTACTTCTTCCCGTCGACATCCGTCAGGATACTGCCCTTGCCTTTTACAAAAATAACCGGCAAACGCGTATACGTCGGGAACACGAACTGGTCATAATTGTCGAAGATCTCTTTTTTTGTCATAGGAGCAGGCTATTTTTGGATGATCTGGGTGCCAACACCCGTATCCGTGAAGATCTCAAGAAGGAGCGCGTGATCCATGCGCGCGTCGATAATATGGGCCTTGGGGATCCCTCCCAGGACCGCTTCGATGCAGGAATCAACTTTCGGGATCATGCCACCGGCAATAATACCTTCGTCTTTAAGCCGCTTCACTTCCTCAAGGGTCAATGTTGAATACAGCGTTGAGGGATCCTTCGGGTCGCGCATCACACCAGGAACATTCGTCAAAAGGACAAACTTCTCGGCACACATGGATGCCGCGATCGCGCTCGCTACTTCATCGGCATTAACGTTATGCGTCTGCTTATCAAGGGACATCCCCAATGGGGCAACGACAGTGATATGCCCCTGGCGCAGGTGCTTCTCGATAATGCGCCGTTCGATGTTCGTGATAGTACCGACGAAACCGAGGTCCCGTTCCGCCTGCTTTTTTTCAACACAAACAATGTTCTCGTCACCCTTGAGACCGGTCACATCGCCTTTAAGGACGCGCAATTCGGTCACGATCTGCTCATTGATCTCGTCGAGTTCTTCGATGACGATCTTGAGTGTCTTTTCATCGGTCACACGGATGCCGTTATGGAATTCTGGCTCCACGCCGATCGCTTTAAGACGGTTAGAAATATGCGGCCCGCCGCCATGAATCAGGATAATACGGATACCGACAAAACTTAAAAAAACAATATCCTCGAGAACGCTGCGCCGGATTGCATCATCATGCAGGACACTGCCGCCATACTTGATGACGAACACTTTTTTACGGAATTGATGGATGTAAGGAACGGCCTCGACGAGAACGCCGGCTTTTTTAATTATATTTTCCATTGATGTCAATGTATTTATGTGTGAGATCGCATGTATAAACGACCGCCTGGGCATCGCCCAACCCCAGGTCAGCATTGATATAGATCGTGTTGCGTTTAACGGAGAAATCGATCTTCAGGGAGGTTTCCGTAACAGCCTTAAAGCCGCACGCCCCGATGGCCGCCGCGACCCGGCCCCAATTGGGGTTGTCCGTATAGTCCGCGGTCTTCACGAGATTGGAATTAGCCACTTTCATGGCAGCATCCCTCGCCTGTTTGAAATCCTTGGCACCTGTAACTTTTATCTCAAAGAATTTTGATGCACCTTCACCGTCAACGACAATATCCCGCGCAAGCTTGACGCACGCTGCTTTCAAAGCCTCCGCAAAAAGTTCGTACTCACGGCCCTTGGTGCTGATCGTCCTGTTCCCGGCCAGACCGCTGGCCATGAGGGAAACCATGTCATTCGTGCTCATGCACCCATCGACCGTAATGGCATTAAAGGACACGTCAACTGCCTCCTTGAGAGCGCTCTGGAGCATCGGCGTCGTGATCGCGCAATCCGTGGTAACGCAGGCCAGCATTGTGGCCATGTTCGGCTCGATCATTCCCGAACCCTTGGCACAAGCGCCCACCGTTACCGATTTTCCACCGATCTCAGTTGTCACCGCGACCTGTTTATCGATCGTGTCCGTGGTCATTATAGCCTTGGCAAAACTCACACCCCTTTTAGCGCTCAACCCCTTGAACAAGGACGGGATCGCTTCGCGGATCTTTTCATAGGGGAACGGGCGTCCGATGATCCCTGTTGACATGACAAAAATATGCGACGGGTCCACGCCGATCCTTTCGGCTACAAGTTCCGTCATCTTCCGGGCATACATCAATCCATACTCGCCAGTAAAACAATTGGCATTACCGCTGTTGGCAAGAAGGGCCTGGATCTTGCCGGTCTTAAGGTTCTTCTGGCAAACGACAACAGGGGCCGCTTTTACGGAATTAATGGTGAACACTGCTGCGGCATTACACATCACATCCGCACAAATAAGGCCGAGGTCTGGTTTCCCTGACTTCTTGATACCGGCCCAGAAACCATTCGCCTTGAATCCCTTGGGAGATGTGATCCCGCCCTTGATAAGTTTCATAAAAGCCCTTCCGACTCGTTAAACCCGCTCATGATGTTCATATTCTGGACCGCCTGCCCGCTGGCACCCTTGACAAGATTATCAATGGCGGAGGTTATGACAAGCGTCTTCCTGTTCTCATTGACCGCGAGGCCGATGTCGCAAAAATTCGTCCGTACCACATGTGCCAGCTCCGGCTGCCGCCCAAGGTCCAGGACCCGAACAAAAGCTTCTGCCTTATAGAACTTCTTGTAAAGCATGTGCAGTTGATCCGCAGAAACCTTCGCATCAAGATGAACGTAAATGGTCTCCAGTATGCCTGAATCTACCGGCAAAAGATGCGGGACAAAGGTAATGTCGAGTGCTCTACCCGCCACCTTCGATACATAGTAAGAGATCTCAGGTGTGTGCTGATGATCAAGGACCCTGTACGCTTTGAAATTCTCATTCACAAAGCAAAACATGAACCCTTCCGCCACTTTGCGGCCGGCGCCAGAAACCCCGGACTTGGCATCAATGGAAATGGAGAGAATCTTGCCGGCATGGACCGTAACAAGAGGCGCGAGCGCCAAAATAGCTGCCGTCGGATAACACCCGGGATTGGCGATAAGACTGGCTTTCTTGATAGCCGCCCGGTACAGTTCCGGACTGCCATAGACAGCTTTAAGAAGATTCTTAGGGTCCTTATGCGCCGCATGATACCATTTCTTGAAAACTGAAATATTCTTCAAGCGGTAATCCGCACTGAGGTCAATGACCTTTTTTCCCGCCTTCAGCAACTTCCCCGCTATAGCCATCGATTCCGTATGCGGCATGGCCAGAAAAACAAGGTCGCACTGCGCGATCGCGGCTTGAGGGTCATACACCTCGCAAACAAGGTCGGTCCGCCCCCTGAATTGAGGCCATATCGTATCCACCCTGCCAGTGGTCGAACGGGCGGCGACATACGTGACGCGGACTGCCCCGTGCTTCAAAAGAATATCCAGGAGCACCTTGCCTGAAAAACCGCTGATCCCGACGATGCCAACCCGTATCATAGATGAATTATTCCCGATTTTTCCGTCAAAGAAACAGATTCAAATAATAAAGGAAAAAGCCTGCGCCGTCAATAAAACTTTTTGAAGACGCAGGCTTTGTAAGTTCTTGAAAAATAAAAATTTATACTAAAAAAACAACCTTTAACGCTTGACCCACTGGAACTTCCTGCGAGCGCCCTTCTGCCCAGGCTTCTTACGTTCCTTCATGCGCGAGTCACGCCTTAAACAAAGATTCTTTTTAAGGACAGTGCGCGTGCTCTGGTCGAATAATGTCAACGCCCTGGAAACAGCCATCCTGAGCGCACCGGCCTGTCCGGTAAGCCCGCCGCCTACGGTGTTAACGTCCATATCAAACTTGTTAAGAAAATTTGTCAGTTTGAAGGGCGAGAGGATGATGATGCGGTCAGTCTCTCTGGGAAAATAATTCTCGAACGCACGACCATTGACAGTTATCCTGCCAGCGCCCGGCGTGATAATAACACGCGCCACGGATGTTTTACGGCGACCTGTAGCTGCATATTTGACGACTTCGACCATTGTTCGTACTCCTCTGGAAATTAAATGTCTAACGGAACAGGTTTCTGTGCTTTATGCGGATGATCCGGGCCCGCATAAACATAAAGATGCGTTTTAACGCGCTCGCCTAGCTTCCCCTTGGGGATCATGCGCCCAATAGCAAGTTCAAGGACCTTGTGCGGATATTTAATGATCATATCCGAGAACCTGACACTTTTTAGCCCGGAATGGAACCCCGAGTAACGGTCATAAAACTTATCATTGGCCTTCTTGCCGGTAACACGGATCTTCTCCGCATTGATGATGATGACGCAATCACCCGTATCCATAAAGGGTGTGAACGTCGGCTTGTTCTTGCCGCGGAGGATGGTCGCAACCTTAGCGGCCAAACGCCCGAGAACTTTCCCGTCGGCATTGACAAGGTAATACTTCTTTTCGATCTGATCTACTTTGGGTAATGTGGTTTTCTGTACGGCCATGTTCAACTCTCTTGATATTTAGCTAGTTCCAAATAATGAGCCAAAAGTATAGCACTGAATCCAGACAAGTCAATAGAAAATATCGTCGGATGTGATACTATGGCTAATACTTAACCTGTTCCAGGCAAAGCCCCTGCGCCACCGCCGCCAGACCGGCAGCCCTGCGGTCACGGTCCTTGAGCATCTTTTTGACGCTGCCCGGAGGAAACCTGCCTGAAGCCACATCCAGGAGGGTCCCCACCATATTGCGCACCATTTTATATAGAAATCCGTCGGCTTCCACGACGATACGGATCATGTCGCCGGACCTCACGACCTGGAAGCGCTTGATCGTTCTCACGGTGCCGCAGGTCCGTGAACGGTCAACATTCGCGAAAGAAGAAAAGTCTTTCTTGCCGACAAAAGCCCGGGCCTCCGCCCGCATCAGGCGGATATCGAGCTTGCGCGGAAAATAACAGCAGCGGTGTCGCTCAAGCGCCGAAGCATATGGACGATTAAGGATGGCATAGGAATAAATTTTAGACCTGGCGCTGAGCTGGGCATGGAACTTATCCGGGACCAGCCTGGCATCAACCACAACCACATCGCGGGGAATGTTGTGATTGAGCGCACGCATGAGCTCATCCGGCGGCATATCCGTAGCAACGCGAAAATGAGCCACCTGCCCCCTGGCGTGGACACCGCTGTCCGTGCGCCCTGACCCGATGCAGGGGATCCTGTCTTTCTTGAATATCTTTGAAAGAGCTTTTTCAAGCTCACCCTGGACCGTACGCCGGGCATTGGCCTGCATCTGCCAGCCGTTAAAGTCAGTCCCGTCGTACTCAAGGGTCAGCTTGAAAGTCTTCAGAATAATTTCCTCATCAACTCAAACAGCACGGCAAATCCCTAGAGAAGCTTGTACTTGATCAGCGTCTCCGCGATCTGGACGGCATTGAGGGCGGCGCCCTTGCGGAGATTGTCGGAAACAACCCACATATTGATGCCGTTGGGAACGGACTCATCTTCGCGGATACGGCCAACAAAGGTCTCGTCCTTGCCATCCGCGTCAATGGGCATGGGATACTTCTTGCGCGCCGGATCGTCAACCACCTTCACGCCCGGAGCCTTGGACAAAAGCCTGATGACATCGGCGCGGGTCAGCTTCGTTCTGGTCTCAACGTTGACAGACTCGGAATGGGCATTGAAAACAGGGACACGCACGCAAGTAGCCGTGACCTGGATCCTGGCATCATGAAGGATCTTGCGCGTTTCGTTGACCATTTTCATTTCTTCCTTCGTGTAATGGTTCTCAACGAAAACGTCGATCTGCGGGATCAGGCTGTGAAGTATCTGGTATGCCAGCTTTTTGGGTGCCATATCCCCTTTCAACTGGTTCTTCATTTCCTCGATAGCCTCGGAACCGGCTCCCGAGATAGCCTGATAGGTCGACACCACAATACGCTTGATCTTCGCGCGGTCATGCAAAGGTTTCAGGGCGACCACCATCTGTATCGTCGAACAGTTGGGGTTAGCGATAATGCCCTTGTGCCATTTCACATCTTCGGGATTCACCTCGGGAACAACGAGCGGGACATCCTTGTCCATGCGGAACTGGCTCGTGTTATCGATGACAACAGCACCGGCCCTTGCCGCCACCGGCGACCAGACCTTGCTGATCTCAGCACCCGGGGAACTGAGGACAACATCCACGCCCTTGAAAACATTTTCATCGAGCGGCAACAGCGGCAAGCCATGCATCTTTCCCTTGGCGCCGCTGGGTGAAATCAGCCTGAGCTCCTTGACGGGAAATTTGCGTTCCTTGACAATATCATACATGCACTGGCCGACCGCAGAACGGGCGCCCAGGATAGCAACAACATACTTTTTCATAATAACCACTCCTTACAAATGCTTGACAACAAGATCGCCCACTTCTGTCGTGGAATAACCCATCTTCCCGGCGGCAAGATCCTTGATCTTCGTGGTAACGACCAGGCGGATGGACGCTTCAATGGCATCTGCAGCCTTGGCTTCACCCAGCTGACGCAACAAAAGAGCTCCGGCGCCGATGGCTGCCAAAGGATTGATGATGTTCATGCCGGTATACTTGGGTGCCGAACCACCGATCGGTTCAAACATCGAAACCCCCTGGGGATTGATATTGCCGCCCGCCGCGATACCCATCCCGCCCTGGATCATGGCCGCAAGATCGGTGATAATATCACCGAACATGTTATCGGTAACGATAACATCAAACCATTCAGGATTCTTGACGAACCACATCGTGATCGCGTCGACATGCGCGTAATCGGTCTTGATATCGGGATACTCTTTGCCGACCTCCTGAAAGGTACGCAGCCACAGATCAAAGGCAAAGGTCAGCACATTTGTCTTACCGCACAATGTCAATTGTTTCTTCTTGCCGTATTTACGGGTATATTCAAATGCGTAACGCACGCAACGCTCGATACCAAAACGGGTGTTGATACTTTCCTGGATGGCGACTTCCTGGGGTGTCCCTTTATAAAGATTCCCGCCAGCCCCCGCGTAGAGACCTTCGGAATTCTCGCGCACGACCGTAAAATCAATGTCCTTGGGCGTCTTCCCTTTTAAGGGGCAAAAACGCTCGTCGAACAACTGCACCGGCCTCAGGTTGATATACTGGTTAAGGTCAAAGCGCAGCTTCAACAATATCCCCTTCTCAAGGATACCCGGCTTCACGTCGGGATGGCCAATGGCCCCCAGGAACATGGCATCAAACTTCTTGAAATCAGCGACAGCTGATTCCGGAAGGACCTCTCCCGTACGCAAGTAGCGCGCTCCGCCGAAATCAAAATTAACAGCCTCATACTTGAAAGAAAATTTTGATCCGGCAGCTTCAAGGACTTTCATCCCTTCACGGACAACTTCAGGCCCAGTGCCGTCTCCCGGAATGACCGCGATCTTATAATTCTTCATTGTCTGTCGCTTTCTTTAATTAATCCTGGAACCGTTTCACGAGAATAGTGGCGTTATGCCCGCCAAAACCTAGAGAATTAGAAATAGCCACATCCACCTTGACGCGGCGCGCCTCGTTGGGAACATAATCAAGCGTGCAATCAGGGTCAGGTGTTGTGTAATTGATGGTCGGTGGGATAACCCCGTCACGGATGGCCAAAGCGCACGCCGCGAATTCAACAGCGCCTGCCGCCCCCAGCAAATGACCTGTCATGGATTTGGTGGAACTGACCGCGATCTTTTTGGCATGCGCCCCAAAAGCCTTGTTGATCGCCAGAGACTCGATCTTGTCGTTCAGATAGGTCGACGTGCCGTGCGCATTGATATAATCAACATCCTCAAGCTTGAGGCCGGCGTATTTAACAGCATCGGTCATGGCACGGGCTGCGCCATCGCCGGAATCTTCAGGTGCCGTTGAGTGGAACGCATCAGACGTCTGTCCGAACCCTGCCACTTCAGCGATGATCGTAGCCCCTCGCTTTCTGGCATACCCCAATTCTTCGAGCACCACCACGCACGCGCCTTCACCCATGATAAAGCCGTCCCGGTCCTTGTCGAACGGACGGCTGGCTTTTTCAGGCGCATCATTACGGGTCGACAATGCCTTTAAAGCGCAAAACCCGCCAACACCAAGGATCGAAATAGCCGCTTCTGTGCCGCCGGCAAATGCAGCGTCGATCTCGCCATACTGGATCATCCGGAAAGCGTCCCCGATACAGGTCGTTCCCGTCGCGCAAGCCGTGACCGAGCATGTGGCCGGGCCCTTGGCCCCGGTTTCAATGGACACCTGCCCCGCGGCTTCATTGATGATCATTTTCGGGATAAAGAACGGCGATATGCGGCCCGGCCCCTTATCGAGGAACTTCTGATACTCTTCCTCGGCAGATCTGATGCAACCGATGCCGGAGCCGACCACAACGCCCACACGATGAGGATCAACCTCCGCCATCTTGAAACGGGCATTGATAACAGCCTCGCGCGCGGCCACAACGGCATATTGGATGAAAGGCGATATCTTGCGGGCATCCTTGGAATTAAAATGCTTGTCCGCCTCATACCCTTTCAGCTCAGCCGCGATCTTTGTGTCAAACGTGGACGCATCGAACTTTGTGATGGGGGCAACGCCGCTTTTTCCCGCGACAAGGGCCTTCCAGAAATCATCAAGCCCGTTCCCGACAGGTGAAAGGACGCCTATCCCTGTAACAACGACTCGCCGTTTTTCCATAGCACTTATCCCTTAAAAATTTTTGCCCCGACAGATGATGTCGGGGCAATTATTCAACTCAAACGCTCAAGAAGAACTGCTCCCGTTATGCCTTGGCAGCTTTTTCCTCAATATACTTGATCGCATCGCCGACCTTTGTCATCTTTTCAGCATCCTCATCGGGAATCTCAACGCTGAATTCCTCTTCAAGGGCCATGATGAGCTCGACAGTATCAAGAGAATCAGCTCCCAGGTCATCAATGAATGACGCCTCAGGCTTGACTTCCTCGATCTTGACGCCCAACTGCTCTGCGATGATGGATTTTACTTTTTCTGCAACAGCCATGCAAGCCTCCTTTTTACCTTCTTTACTTTTTCTTAAAATCCGGGTCAATACATGACCATGCCGCCGTCGACGAGGATCGTCTGGCCGGTGACATAATCAGCTTCTTTTGACGCCAGGAACAAACACACATTCGCCACATCCGAGGGAAGCCCCATGCGGCCCAACGGAACATTCTCAAGTATCTTGTTCTTGACCTCATCGGTCAGTTTATCGGTCATGGCAGTTTTGATATATCCCGGCGCCACGGCATTGACCGTGATATTGCGCGAAGCGAATTCACGCGCCAAAGACTTGGCCAGCGCGATAACACCGGCCTTGCTCGCGGCGTAATTCGCCTGTCCCGCGTTGCCCATCACGCCGATCACGGAACCGATATTAATGATCTTACCTTTATGAGCCTTCAACATGGGCCTGGAAACCGCCTTACAGGCGTTGAACGTTCCTTTTAGGTTAACACTGATGACCGCATCCCACTCCTCTTCCTTCATACGCAGGAAAAGGCCGTCACGGGTAATGCCGGCATTGTTCACTAATATATCGATACGGCCGTACTTTTCAATGATCTTGGCCACACACTGGTCCACATCGGCAGAATTCGTCACGTTACAGGCAAACGCGTCGGCTTTATAGCCTTTGGCCACAAGTTCGGCTACCGTAGCCTGGCAATCCTCGATCTTGATATCGGAAATGATGACCAATGCCCCTTCACGGGCGTAAGTTTCAGCGATCTCACGGCCAATGCCGCGTGCGGAACCTGTGATCAAGGCGATCTCGTTGGTCAATCTCATGGTCATAAACCTTCCTTTTGGAAAATCGAGGTATATAGTAACAACAAAACGCCTGTTGGCAAGAGAAATCTATATCTTTATTCAATCACTTCTGCGTCCACAGCCCCGCCTTTATTAATAGAAGGCCCTCGCTGCGGGACAGCAGGAACCGGGCCTGCGGCCTGGCTCCTGGAAGAAAGGATATGCGCCTGAAAACCCCTGAGAACGAACCATCTCACACCAAATCGCGTCAAAGGGAAAACCAGGATCAGGCCCAGGATATCACTGATAAAACCGGGAAGGACAAAAAGAACTCCCCCCAGGAAAACCAGCAGACCGTCCACCATTTCAATGGTAGGAGGCCGACCTTCCGTTAAAGATACCTGTATCCGCTGCAGGATCTTCACACCCTGATGCCTGGCAAGAGAAGTTCCAAGGATCGCGGACGTGAACAATAAAAGGATGGTCTCAAAGACCCCTATCCTGGCGGCAACCTTGCCCATTACCACAAACTCAGCGTAAGGAAAGAACACCAGAAAGAACAAGAGGACCAGGCATCCCATCAGCAACACCTTGTCGTGGTCATCACCCTGTCCCCGGCCCTGTGGGCCGTCATCATGACGCTAACGGCACCCGCATCAGCCAAAACACCGGCCTTCGCGATCGAAACGGTGGCCGTAAGGATCCGGGGCTCTTCCATAATAGCATCAAGGACAAAGGCGGCCAGTCGCTCCAGCAGAAAGAACCTTGTTCCCGCGACCTTTTTCACAACAGCGGCATGCACGGCCGCATAATCGACCGCGTGCCCGATGGCATCGGTAGTTGCGGCCAGGGACGCGTCATAATCAAAGGAAATATTGAACACAAGCTCCTGCGGAGCCTCCCTTTCATGGGGCAGCGTGCCTATAATGGCCTTGATCCTGGCATCCCTGATCTGAACCGTTGTGTTGGAAAAATGGCTCATCGAATAAGGCTGAGGAATTCACTGCGGGTGGAACTGTTGGAACGGAACGTCCCCAGCATGCAGGAGGTCTTCATCACGGAGTTCTGTTTCTCGACACCCCTCATCATCATGCACAGATGCTGGGCGTCAATGACAACGCCGACACCGCGCGCGTCCGTGTGCTCCATGATCGTGTCCGCCACCTGTTTGGTGAGGTTTTCCTGGATCTGGAAGCGGCGCGCATAAACATCCACGATCCGCGCGATCTTGGAAAGACCCAGGACCTTGCCGCGCGGGATATACCCGACATGGCACTTGCCGAAAAATGGAAGAAGATGATGTTCGCACATCGAGTACATCTCGATGTCCTTGACGATGATCATCTCGTCGTTGTCAGACTCAAAGATGGCCCCGTTGATGACCTTCTTGATATCCTGGGTATAGCCCGTGGTCAGGAATTCATACGCCCGGGCCGCACGCCGCGGCGTACCCTTGAGGCCGCCGCGATTGAGGTCTTCACCGACCGTCTTTAAGAGTTTTCGAAAAACATCTTCCATACACATCCTTTATAAATAAATTTTATAGATATTAACACATGCAACAAATTTGCAATAGAAAAATCCGTTCCTCCTTGTTCACGGGAAATCCCGTGTTATAATCCCAGCATGTTACCGATATCAGATTACCACATGCACACCCCTTTGTGCGGGCACGCAACGGGTGAACCCCAGCAATACGCCAGGCGCGCGATCGAGGTTGGCCTCAAGATGATCGGCTTCTCCGACCATGCGCCTCTTGTATCGCATAAAGACCCCTCGATCACAATGGACCGCTCGCAGCTGCCGGTCTACCACCACATGATCGAAAGCGTGCGCGCGGAGTTTGATGAGGAACTGGAAGTCCTTGTCGGGCTCGAGGCAGATTTCATCCCCGGCTATGAAGACCTCACACGGGCCATCATTAACGCCTATCCTTACGACTATGTGATCGGCTCGGTCCATTTCATTGAGAAATGGGGTTTTGACGACCCTATCCAGATGAAGGAATGGAACGCCCGCGACGTGAACGACGTCTACCGTGAGTACCACCGCCTCCTGCGCAAGAGCGCTCTGTCACGCCTGTTCGACGTGCTCGGGCACGTGGACCTTGTGAAAAAATTCGATTTCCACCCCACGGTGGACATCACGGCGGAGATCGAGGAGAACGCCCGTGTGTTCAAGAAGACAGGTGTTATCGTTGAGGTGAATAGCTCAGGCCTGCGCAAACCCGCGAAAGAAATTTACCCTTCCCTGCACGATCTGAAGATCTACTGCGCCAAAGGGGTCCCCATCACGTTCGGTTCCGACGCCCATGACCCGCATGACGTCGGGCGCGATTTCGACAAGGCGCGCGACCTGGCCCTGGCTGCAGGCTACAAGGAATATGTCCTGCTCAAGAACCGCAAGGTTACGCATAACGTTTTACTGTCCTGACCCAGAAAATCTTCTGGCAATATAACCGTCAAGAATATCTATAAATTCTTCCCGTATGCGTATCCCCTTAAGAAGAATTGTCTTCTTCCCATCCATGTAAACTGGAGCCGCAGGGTCTTCCATGGATCCGGGCAGGCTGATGCCGATATCCGCGTGGGCGCTTTCACCGGGGCCGTTGACGACACAGCCCATGACCGCGATCTTCAAGGTCTCAACGCCAGGGTATTGCTTTTTCCATTCCGTCATTTTAGCAGCGACATGCTCACGCACATCCCTGGCGAGTTCCTGAAAATATACACTCCTGGTGCGGCCGCATCCCGGGCAACTGGTGATCCCGGGATAGAAATACCGGAAGCCCATGGACTGCAGGATATCCTGGCAAACCTCGACTTCGCGCGTGCGCGGGATCCCCGGTTCCGGTGTCAACGACACCCGGATCGTATCCCCGATGCCCTGCTGGAGCAAAACCGCCAGGGCCGCGGCACTGGCCGAAATGCCCTTGACCCCGCCTCCAGCCTCTGTCAGGCCAAGGTGCATGACATGATCACACGCCGACGCAATACGTTCATTCACATCGATCGTATCCTGCAGGACGGACAATTTAGCGCTCACCACCAGCTTTTCCCTGGGCAGCCCCAAGGCAAGGGCCGTCTGACAATTGACCAGTGCGCTCTCGACCATGGCATCGGCCATGATCTGCTTGACCGTGCGCGGCGTGGCGCTGCGGGCATTCTGATCCATGAGTGACGCCAAAAGATCCTTGTCGAGAGATCCCCAGTTGACGCCGATCCGCACAGCCTTGTCATACCTGACCGCGAGGCCGATGATGGACGAGAAATTGCTGTCTTTCCGGCTGCCCTGGCCGACATTGCCGGGGTTGATACGGTACTTGTCCAGCGCCTTGGCCAATGCTTCATGCCGGCCCAGGATCTCATGCCCATTGAAATGAAAATCCCCGACGATCGGCGTGCTCACTCCCGAAGCACGCAGGGACTTTAAAGCCTCAAGGGCGCCGACTGCGGCAACATCGTCATTGATGGTCCAGCGGACAAGCTCGGAACCAGCCTCGATCAGGTCAATGGTCTGGCGCAGGGTTGCCGCGACATCGGCGGTGGGCGTGTCGGTCATGGACTGGACCACAATGGGATTGTCTGACCCCATGCGCACATTCCCGACTGAAACTACCGGCGTTCGGCGACGGACTAATTTGGACATTATGAATTTACTCGGTTTAAGGTAATGTTATAATGACCAATTGTAATCAAAGGAAGGGACATCAGCAATGCAAATTTTCCTCGCGCGCACCCAGGGTTTTTGCGCGGGTGTCGCCCGCGCCATTGAGGTCGTTGAACAGACCCTGGCCGCCTACGGGACACCGCTTTACATATTTCATGAGATCGTGCACAACACCTCGGTCGTCAACGGTTTCAAGGCCAGGGGTGTCGTGTTCGTGGATGACATCGCCGCGATCCCTGAGGGCCAGCGCGTTATCTTCAGCGCTCACGGCATCTCTCCCGCAGTCCTTGAGGAAGCCAAAAAAAAGAACCTCATCACCATCAACGCCACCTGCCCTCTGGTCACCAAGATACACAGGGAATCCGAAGGTTTTTCGCGCCAGAACATACCGGTCGTTTTGATCGGGCACAAAGGCCATGAAGAAGTCGTGGGCACATCAGGCCACGTCCGCCCCGACCTGCTTCACATCATCTCCACGCGTGCGGATATTGAGAAACTGGATATTGATCCCCGCCTGAAAGTCGCCTACGTCACCCAGACAACCCTCTCGGTCGACGACACCAGGGAGCTTGTCAGGCTGCTGCGGGAAAAATTCTCTTTGCTGACAGGGCCTTTGCACGAGGACATCTGCTACGCGACCCAGAGCCGCCAGGATGCCATCAAGGAACTTGCCAGCCTTTGCGGCCCGAAGGGGCTTATCATTATCTGCGGATCGTCCAACAGCTCGAATTCAAACCGCCTGATGGAAAAAGGCCAGCAACTCGGGGTCACAAGCATCATTGTGGACAATGCCGGGGATCTCGACCTTACGGTCATTGATGGAAAAGAAAATATCGGGATAAGTTCGGGTGCTTCCGTGCCCCGCTACCTCGTGGACGAGATCGTCCTGAAGATCAGGGCCGTATGCCCCCGCGCCGAACTGATCAATTTCGACAACCCGGAAAAGCATGTTGTTTTCCCATTGCCCAGGATCTGACATGGACTTGTCTTGCCTCCACGACCTTAAAGTGACGATAGACGTGAACACGCCGCTCAGCCGTCACACAACGTTCAAGCTTGGCGGGAACTGCCCCGCGATCATTGCATGCCGTGACGCTAAAACCCTTCAGGAAACCGTCCTGCGCCTGAAGGAACACAGTATCCCCTTTTTGCTGATGGGCTTTGGCTCCAACATCCTCGCTTCGGATAAAGGCTGCAGCCGTGTCATTATCCGTTACACATCCCCTGCGCCGCTCATCCACCGGGAAGGGAACATCATCACCACCGACGCGGCCACCCCGCTCGACAGCCTCGCGGCTTACGCCACGGATGAAGGATTGGACGGCCTTACCGCCATGTTCGGCATCCCCGGCACGGTAGGAGGCGCGATCGCGGGGAACGCGGGCGCTTACGGTGAGCAGATCGCAGACCACCTTCAGAGCGTCACCGTACTCCGGAAGGATTCATCCACCGCGACCCTGGATGCAGGGTCGATCCCTTTTTCTTACCGCGACTCCCCTTTAAAGCATAACGGAGAGATCATCCTGAGAGCCTCATTCGCCTTGACACCCCTGGCGAGAAATGTTCTTCACGCCAAACGGGACAAGGTGCTTCAGGAGCGGAAATTCAAACTTGACTTCTGGCAGCATTATCCTTGCGCCGGATCTTTCTTCCGTAACGTAAGCCCGTCATCAAATGCCGGACAACGCCGGGCCGCGGGATGGTTTCTGGAACAGGCTGGTGCCAAGGGCCTCTGCCTGAATGGCGCCCGGACCTATGAAGCGCACGCCAATATCATCACCCACACGGATGACGCGACGGCCCAGGATGTTTACGAACTTTCCCTGAAAATGGCCGAACTTGTCAAAGCTAAATTCGATATTGATCTGGTGCGAGAGGTCAGACTTCTGGGGGAATTTAAAAATGCGCCGAACAGTGATCCTGCGGGCTACTGGTAGGTAACCCTATCTACTCTGTGGAAACGGTCTTTTTCTGGTCCAAAGCACCGTTCATGGTATGCCAGGCAAGGATCGCGCATTTCACACGACTGGGATACTTCCATATCCCGGAAAAAACATTAAGCTTCCCAAGATGCTGCTCTGGTGACGCCGGATCAAGTTCCTTGGTCACCAGCTTCCTGAATTCCTCAAAAAGAGCCTTGGCTTCAGCCACAGTTTTACCTTTCAACGCGACTGTCATCATCGACCCGGATGCTTTTGAAATAGCGCACCCGTCGCCGTGAAAAGCCGCCTCTTCGATAACACCGCTATCGCTGACCCTCAAATACACATGCAGATGATCGCCGCACAAGGGATTGTAGCCTTCCGCTTCATGCGAACAGGGGGAAAGTTCGACAAAATTGCGCGGGCGCTTGTTGTGTTCCAAGATTACCTGCTGATACAGATCTTCATTATGTGGTGTCGTCATATAGCCCTATTAATCGTGAAAAACTTTAATGCTCTTGTTGAGGGCCGCCGCAAAGATATCCAGCTCCTCTTTCGTGTTATAAAAAGCAAGCGAAGCGCGCGCCGTACCCGGGATACCAAAATGTTTCATCACCGGCTGGGTGCAATGATGGCCTGTGCGGATGGCGACCCCCTCCCTGTCGACCAGGGTCCCGATATCATGGGCATGTATACCTTCGATAACAAAAGAAAATATGGGTGCCTTTTCTTTCGCCGTACCGATCATCCTGAGCCCGGGGACCTGGGACAAAACTTTATGGCCGTGCGCCAGCAATTCCTTCTTATAGGCGATCAACTGCCCTGCGTCCAGATTGTTCACGTACGAGATCGCCTCACCCAGGGAGATAACACCGGCAATATTCGGCGTGCCTGCCTCGAACTTGTAGGGCAAACGGTTAAAAATGGTCTTTTCAAATGTTACGCTGAGGATCATATCGCCGCCGCCCTGGTACGGCGGCATGCTTTCAAGCAATTTCTCCTTGCCGTAAAGGACCCCAACGCCCGTCGGACCGTAAAGCTTATGCCCGGAAAACACCAAAAAATCACAGTCCAGGTCCTTGACATCAATGGGCGCGTGGGAAACACTCTGCGCCGCATCGACCAGCGCCAGTGCCCCGGCAGCGTGGGCCAGACGGATGATATCCTTCACAGGATTGACCGTCCCGAGTGAATTCGACACATGCACGATCGACACCAGTTTTGTCCGCGGTGACAGGAGCTTTCGATATTCCTCCAGGATCAACTCGCCTTCATCATTGAATGGAATGACCTTGAGCACACAGCCGGTCTCTTCCCGTAAAAGCTGCCACGGCACGATATTCGAATGGTGCTCCATCTCGGAAATAATGACTTCATCGCCCTGTTTGATGAACCTGCGGCCGTAACTTGCCGCCACAAGATTGATGGATTCCGTTGAGCCCTTCGTGAAAATGATCTCGAAGGTATTGCGTGTGCCAAGAAAATCCCTGACCTTCTCCCGGGATGATTCGTACTCAGCCGTGGCTTCCTCACTGAGATAGTGCACCCCGCGATGAATGTTGGCAGTACGATGACAATAGTGGGAGTGCGTCGATGCAATGACCTGGCACGGCTTGAAGGTCGTGGCAGCATTATCAAAATAAATGATCGGCTTATCGTCCCGGCCGCGCGTGGCCAGGTTCGGAAAATCCCTGCGTATCTTGTCGATATCAAGAACTGGCATGTTTTACCTCAGGCTCCTTTGAACTTCATCTTTTAACCGGGGATCACTGATCCGGCCGACCACATCCTCCACGAACCCTTCCATGAGCATCTCACCGGCCGAGGCCTTGTCGATGCCGCGCGTCTGAAGATAGAACAGCTGGTCGCGGTCAAGATGGCCGATCGTGGCCCCGTGGGAACATTTGACATCATCCGCGAATATTTCAAGCACCGGCCTGGTGTCCGCGCGGGCTTCAGTGCTTAACAGCATGTTCTTGTTCAACTGGTAGGCGTTGGTCAACTGTGCTTCCCGACGGACCATGATCCTGCCATTGAACAATGAATATGCCGTGTCGCGCAACAGGCATTTATAAAGCTGATTGCTGGTTGTCGCAGGTGCAACGTGATCGATGTACGTATTGCTCTCGGCCCGGGCATCGCCGGACAAGACGTGCAGCCCGTTCAAAAAGATCTCCGCCCCTTCCCCCTCGAGGGCAACCTTGATATCATCGCTGACCCCGTGTTCACCCCTGGTAAAAAAGAACGCCCTCAGGCAACTGGCCTTGGCCAGGCGCGCCAGGCACTGTGCCGCGCACGGACCGGTACCATCAGCCTGCACCATGCGCAGGATCTCAAGATGGGCGCCTTCTTCCAGGACCACTTCGACCATAGAAGTACCGAAATTGCCAGTAACGACCGCCCGCGCGCCCTCCTCAAGATGCAGGCGAACATGCTGACAACCCGCCGGAACGCGCACGAGATCATCAGCCACGGTATGGCGCAAGAAACGGATGATATGCGGGGCTGCCGAGAGTTGTCCCATATCAGGCAATGAGCCAGTCATATCCTTTTTCCTCGATCTCAAGGGCAAGCTCAGGGCCCGCTGTCTTGATGATCCGCCCTTGATAAAGGACATGAACGATATCGGGCTTGATATAGTTCAGCAAACGCTGGTAATGCGTGATGACCACCATCGCATTGCGCTTTGTCCGCAGGACATTGACCCCGTGGGCCACGATCTTCATCGAATCCACGTCAAGGCCTGAATCGGTCTCATCCAGGACAGCGAGCCTGGGATTAAGGACCGCCATTTGAAGGATCTCGTTGCGCTTCTTCTCACCGCCGGAAAAATCGACGTTAACGGCTCGGTCGATATATTTCTCGTCCATTTCCAGCACTTTCATTTTTTCACGGATAAAGGGGTCGAAATCAAGTGGATCCATTTCCGCCAACCCGTGATGGCGGGCCAGCGCGTTATAGGAAGAACGCAAGAATTCAGATGTCGGGACACCGGGGATCTCCACAGGATACTGGAACGCCAGAAAGATACCTTCGCGGGCGCGCAGGTCAGGCTCCATGGCCGCAATATCCGTCATCGCGCCGTTGATCTCAAATTCAATAGCCCCCCGGTCAACCGTGTATTGGGGATGCCCGGCCACGATCTTGGAAAGGGTGCTTTTGCCGGAACCATTGGGGCCCATGATAGCATGGACCTCCCCGGCTTTAACAGAAAGGTCAAGCCCTTTCAATATCTGATGCCCGTCGACGCTAGCATAAAGGTCCCTGATATTCAGCATGATATCTCCTAACCGACACTATTCTCCAGTTTCATCTCAAGCAACCTCACCGCCTCAACAGCAAACTCAAGGGGAAGGGTCTTGAATACGTCCTTGCAAAAACCATTGATGACCAGTGCTATGGCTTCTTCCTTGTTAAGGCCGCGCGACTGCAAATAAAAAACCTGCTCAGCACTGATCTTCGAGGTGGTCGCTTCATGCTCCAAGGTTGCCGAACTGTTCTTGACCTCGATACGGGGAAAAGTATTCGCGCTGCAATTGTTGCCCACAAGCATGGAATCGCACTGAGAAAAGTTACGGGCATTCTCCGCCGACGGCATGATCTTGACGAGCCCCCGGTAGCTGTTATGCGAAAAATCAGAGGATATCCCCTTGGAAATGATCGTGCTGCGCGTATTGCGGCCCATATGGATCATTTTTGTTCCCGTATCGGCGTTCATGCGGTTATTGGTCAGTGCCACCGAATAGAATTCACCCACCGAATTATCGCCTTTAAGGATCACGCTGGGATATTTCCAGGTAATGGCGCTGCCTGCCTCGACCTGGGTCCACGATATCTTTGAATTCACGCCGGCGCACCTACCGCGCTTGGTCACAAAATTATAGATCCCGCCGCGGCCATCCCTGTCGCCGGCGTACCAGTTCTGTACCGTTGAATATTTGATCTGCGCCTCATCAAGCGCAATGAGTTCGACCACGGCGGCGTGCAACTGGTTCTCATCGCGCACCGGTGCGGTGCATCCCTCGAGATAGCTCACATACGCGCCCTTTTCGGCGATGATCAGCGTGCGCTCGAACTGCCCCGTCTCCTTGGCATTGATGCGGAAATACGTGGAAAGATCGACAGGACAACGGACACCCTCAGGGATATAACAGAAAGACCCGTCTGTAAAGACCGCGGAATTGAGAGCCGCAAAAAAATTATCATTATAAGGCACAACACTGCCCATGTATTTTTGGACAAGTTCGGGGCATTTACGCAAGGCCTCGGAAATAGGGCAAAAAATGATCCCCAGCTTTTCAAGGTCCTTCTGATGTGTAGTACCGACGGAAACGCTGTCAAAGACAGCATCCACCGCCACTCCGGCCAGACGTTTTTGCTCGGTAAGGGGGATCCCCAGTTTTTCAAACGCCTTGACGACCTCCTCGTCCACATCATCCAGGCTTTGAGGCCCCGTTCCCTTCTTCTTGGGCGCGGAATAATATCGAATATCCTGGTAATCGATGGGAGCGTACTGAAAGTTCGCCCAATGTGGCTCTTTCATCCCCTGCCAGTGGCGGTAGGCTTTCAAGCGCCATTCAAGCATGAAAGCAGGCTCGTTCTTCTTGTGCGAAATGAAGGCGATGATCTCCTCATTCAACCCCTTGGGCGCGGTATCTGCTTCAACATCCGTAATGAAGCCGTACTTGTATCCGTCAGGTTCGAGGGGATCTATATTCTGAGGTGCATCACTCTTGTCTGGCATAATTCCCTAGATCATTTCCGTCACAACAACATCCTTGAACGTTTTGACCACCTTCGCGTTCAGTTTGACCATAGCTTCTTTAAGGACACAATATGCGAGACGATCGCATGAAGCTTTCGCCGCGGCGCAATCGGTCACGGAAAATTCTCCAACTACGGTGCGGCTCAATTCATACACCGTTAATTTTCCGAGATCCCCTGCCAGCCTGTAACCGCCATAAGCGCCCTGCTCGGCCTTCAATATCCCTTGCTGGGCCATCAGCTGAAGCACCCGCGATGTGGGATCGAAAGGAATATCGTATTTAGAACAGATCTCCTTGGCCGTGACCAGGCCGTTCTCGCTGGAATGGGCCATGTGCTTTAACGCAATGAGCGCGTATTTGAGCTTTTTATGGATCTTGAACATCCACCTATCCTAACTGGACCACAATGTCAGGCCTGTACTGGTCCTGAAGGATATTCTGGATCGCGAACAGCGTGCCCATGCCACCATGCGGACAGCAGCCGCAAGCACCCTGATAGCTGATCGTCAGGACATTGCCTTCCAGAGATACCACCTGCAGGTCCCCGCCGTCGCGCTGCAACGCCGGGCGTATGGTCGAATCAAGGATGGCGCTGATCCTGGCGAGTTCGCCGGAAAGGGCTTCACCGCCCCCTGCCTTCTGCGCAACAATATCGAACGCCGGGTTATGACCCGCGATATTCTGTAAAATGGCATCCTTGATGGATCTTTCCATGGCATCCCAGTCACCTTCGCCGTTCTGGGTGACCGTAATGAACTTGCCGGAGAAATAAACCTCGGTGACATGATCAAGCTTGATCAAGGCCGCAGCCAGCGGGACCGTCAACGCGTCCGCTGATGTGCGAAAAATGGCGCTATCCGTGGTCTTAACCGGGACATTAAGGACAAACTTCAACGCATTGGGATTCGGTGTCGGCTGTGTCGTTACTGTATATTCCATTTTTTTCTCCTTATTATACCTTTATCTTATAGCCAGGGCTTAAATCCGTCAAATAATAACTTATTTAAATCGTCCCTCCAACAGCCAATGCAGAGAAGTTGCGGTCGCGGCGTTCAATCGTGGTCGAGAATAAATTCCTGGCAGACAAAGTCGGCGAAGGGAAAAGCACATGTGAACGCGGGTGAAATGGCATTCAGGACATGGACTGAAGCGCGGTCCGCTTCGACCACAAAATCCTGGACCAGCGCAGACCTGGACTTGTCAAGGAGTTGGGCGCGAATGCCGGGGCGCGTGAAATCTCCAAAGCCGCGGGGGTCTATGCCGGGGATCATTTTGACGGCTAGGCCGATAAAATGATCCCTGTCATATTTCCGCATTTCCTCAAAAGCCAGGTCACGGAAACCAAAAGCATTTGTGATAAAAAGCCGCGCTTCCTCACAGGCGATATGACACAGCTCTCCCGGATGGAAACGGTGGCTCCCGGCATAATTCTCACGCCAGAAAGCCGGGATCGCTGTCGGACCGATCTTGATGGTCCCGTCAACCGTCTTGGTAAAATGCACCCCCAGGAACGGATTCTTCAAGTTCGGGACCGGATATATGTTCATCCGCACATCGGTCTTGTTCTTGGCGTATTTGAGATATATCCCTTTGAAAGGGATCATGGTGTACTTTTTTCCGAACCCGTAATCATGCGCCACCTGGTCAGCATAAAGCCCGGCGCAGTTAATGACCTTCTTGCCTTCGAACGTTCCGGCGGTCGTCTTCACAACACGCCCCTGATGTCCGATGAACTTCGCCGAAAAGATGAACGCCACACCTGATGCCGCAAGGTCGCTCTTGAGCGCGGCAAGGACGGTCTGAGGGTCAAGGCTCGCGGTATCCGGTGAAAAAAGAGCTTTCTTGTACGTAAAGACCCCAGGTTCATACTGCCGAGCCTCGACGGCATCGATCAGCCTCACATTAGAGCCATTGCGTTGCCCCCTGCGCTCAAGCTCGTAAAGCAACTCGAGCTCTTTCTCATCCATGGCCACGACAAGCTTGCCACAGGAATTGAACCGGATGCCTTTTTCTGTGCAATAAGCCTTCATGGCCTTTGCCCCATGGACCGTGAACCGGGCCTTGAGGGTATCTGCGGTATAATAAAAACCCGAATGCAGGACCCCGCTGTTGCGTCCGGAGGAATGGCCGCCAACATCAACCTCCTTGTCAAGGATAAGGATCGTTGTCCCCGGCCTCACTTTGAGCAAACTGCGCGCAATGGCCATGCCAATGATGCCGGCGCCTATAATGATATGGTCATAAACTTTTGATGGCATGTATTGCTTTCGATGAATGACGATCTATAATAAGAAAACGGCCAAAAGGAGTCGCCCCCATGACAAGAAAAACTTTCCCCGGTCTCACCATAACCCTGTTGACCTTGATATCATTCCCCATCTTGCCACAGCCTTTATGGGCTGAGGGAACATCCTCTTTCGAAAAAGTCATCCCCTTCACGACCGCCACCGGACGGCTTGGTTTCTTTGACCAAAGCAACGGCAATGTTTTTGTTTACGACGAGAACTGGAAAAACTGCGTGTTCAAAGGACAGCTCAAAAGCCTGGGATCCCCGATGGAGAACCTCGCCGGGAATTCATCACTGCCTCTACCCGAAGAAAAACCGATGCCCGGCAAGAATATCTCGATCGATGAAAAAGGAAGCAAAACGATCACACTTTCCGGCGACGGGAATTAATCCCGCCTCAGGACAAAGATCCCGGAATCAGCGAACAAATTAGTAAAGAACCGGACCTGCTTGCCCTCACAAAGGCATGGGTTCTTTTCTATCACGATATTTTTTGCGACGCAGAAATCACGAAAATCCCTCAGACTTAAAAACCTCAAATTCGGCGTATTGTACCACTTGTAAGGAAGGCTTTCCGTCACAGGGACCTGGCCCCTGAAGAAGATCTGCGCCCGGGCCCTTATGTTGCAAAAGTTCGGAATACCGACAATGACCTTCTTGCCCACGCGTAAAGCATCCGTCAGGACCTTCTCGATATTCATGATCTGCTGCAAGCTTTCGTTAAGGATCACATAATCAAAGCGCTTGTCTTCATAAACATCCATGTCAGAATCGATATTCCCCTGCGCCACCGAAACCCCCCGCTCCATGCACTTGAGTATCTGCTGAGGCAATATCTCGATGCCCGTGCCATGGCAATGCCTTTTCTCTTTTAAAAGAGAAAGCAGTTCACCATCGCCGCACCCCAGGTCAAGGACCCTGGCGCCGGGTTCAACGATGCCCGCGATGATCTCATAGTCCAGCCTTATCATGGCAGCGACCTTTCCCGCTGAACTTTCGCCAGGTAACTTGAAATTGCCCGCGTCTGATCGTCAAATTCAACAAGGAACGCATCGTGGCCGTAGTCAGACTGCATCTCGACATACGTGACATCCACGTCATCCGCCTTCAGCGCCCGGACCATTTCCTGCGACTGCGACGAAGGATAAAGCCAGTCTGATGTAAAACTGATGACCAGAAGATCAGCTGCGATGTTCTTAAAAGCCTCGCTGAGCTTCCGGCCCCCGGCAAGATCGAAATAATCCATGGCCTTGGTCAGATAAAGATAGCTGTTCGCGTCAAAACGTTCAACAAAGCTCTTCCCCCGGTACTCGAGATAATTCTGGACCTCAAAGTCCTTGGAAAAATCATACCCCAGCTTTTCCTTGTCCAGGAGCTTTCGCCCGAATTTCTGCTCCATGGAAACCCAGCTCATGTAGGTAATATGGCCCACCATACGGGCAACAGCCAAGCCGCGCGCCGGCATGGATCGTCCATAATAATCGCCGTCCTTCCATTCCGGGTCAGCGACGACCGCCTGCCGGCCGACCTCGTGGAACGCGATCTGCTGCGCCGTATGGCGATGACAGGCCGCGATGACGATCGCGGAATGAACGCTTTCAGGGTACCTCACCGCCCACGTCATGGCCTGCATGCCGCCCATGGACCCGCCGGCGCAGCTTAATAATTTTTTGATGCCCAGATGGTCTAAAAGCGCCTTCTGGACATCGACCATGTCTTCAATGGTAATGACGGGGAACGTCAACCCATACGGCTTCCCGGTAGCGGGGTTGACGGATCCGGGACCCGTGGTCCCCTTGCAGCTTCCCAGGACATTGGAACAGATCACGCAATATTTATCCGTGTCAAACGCCTTGCCGGGACCGATCATGTCGGCCCACCAGCCGGGTTTTTGGTCGCCTTCATGATAGAACGCAGCATGGGCGTCGCCGGTGAACGCGTGAAAGATAAGGATGGCGTTAGACCTTGCCGCGTTAAGCTCGCCATAAAGCTCATAAGCGACCGTCACCGGCCCCAGCGTTACACCGCTCTTGAGGACCAGCGGATGCGGCGGTTCAGCGAAGGTAAAAAACCGGGTCTTAACAATGAGCGGTTCACTCACAGGCAGCTTTCCGGGAAGGTGATGGTTCAGCGTATTTGAACATCTCCTCAAGGCATTTCAGGGCACGGACGCGGACCTTCTCATCGATCCGGACACGTTCGCGTTCCTGCGGAGCTTTCAGGACCCTGAGGATACTTTCCAGGGTATTGGACTTCATATATTTGCACATCGTGCAGCTGCCGACAAGCTCCTTGTCCGGGAATTCCGACTGCAACCGCGCCGATAGCCCGCACTCGGTCAGCATCAGAAAACGCTTCGCTGTGGCCTTGCGCATATACTCAAGCATTTGTTCTGTCCCGCCGACAAAATCAGCGTTCGCCACCACTTCAGCATTGCATTCCGGATGACAAACGATCTTCACGTCAGGATATTCGCTGCGCACCTTGAATATCTGCTCTCCTGTGTATTCCTCATGGACATAGCATGTTCCCGAGAAATAACGGATGTCCTTGTTGACATGCCGCCGCTGCATTTCATTCTTGAGGTTCATGCCCATGAACTTGTCCGGCAGAAAATAGATCTTGTCGGAAGGGTACTTCTCTACGATCTGGTAGACATTGGCCGATGTGACACAGACATCACACTCCGCCTTCACCTCTGCCGTCGTGTTGACATAGCAGACAAACGCATAACCGGGGAACTCTTTCCTGAGCCGGCGCACATCCTGCGCCGTAATGGCATCGGCCAGCGTGCACCCCGGGTCATCCGCGGTCACGAGGACCTCCTTGCCGGGATTCAATATCTTGGCCGTCTCACCCATGAAACGCACCGCCACAAAAACAATGGTCCCCGCCGAAGTCTTGATCGCGTCACGGCTCAGTTTGTAGGAGTCGCCCACAAAATCCGCCACCCCGTATACCATCTCGGGGCTGACATAGGAATGAACAAGGATAACAGCCCCTTTTTCCTTCTTGAGGGCATTGATCTCGTTGATCAGAGGGACCAGTTCTTCGCACTTTTTCAGGGAATACTGGCAAACAAGACTTCCGGCACGGACATTCTTCAATCTTTCATAAAGCTGCCGGGGCGTCATAACAGCTGCAGTGGGCATAGCATCCTTCTTTCTAGCGTGAATTCATTGATGCTATATATTATCCGAGCGGGGCAAGGACTTCAATAAAATTAAGGAATTCCCCTTTTAACTGATGCGGCGTGGCACGGGTGATCCGGACATTCACCATATCCCCGGCCTTGAGCGCAGCGTGAGCAAAATTCACGATCTTGTTCGCATCATTTCGCCCATAAGCTGCTCCGCCTTTGGTCTTACCGGATGATTCGACAAGAACAGGATGGACCAGTCCCACGAGCTCTTTGTTCTTTTCAAGTGAAATGTCCGCCTGAAGCTTATTCAACCGGACGATCCTTTCGGTCTTTTTAGCTTCCGGCACATCATCTTTCAACTTGAGCGCGGCTTCCGTGCGAGGCCGGGGTGAATATTTGAATATGAACGCGGAATCGAAACGGGCCGTTTTCACAAGCTCGAACGTATCCTCAAATTCTACATCTGTCTCCGTAGGAAACCCGACAATAATATCTGTCGACAAAGCCAGCGTTGGGCATGCCTTGCGCAGTTTACAGACAAGGTCCAGGAATTCACGGCCCGAATAATGCCGCCGCATCAGTTCAAGGACACGGTCATTGCCGGCCTGCAGCGGCAAATGGACCTGCTTGCAAACTTTAGGATTGGTCGCCAGGACATGAATAAGATCTTGCGGAAAGTCCTTGGGATGAGGCGAAGTGAACCGGATACGTTCTATGCCTTTTACCGTTGAGACCTGTTCCAGCAGACGGGCAAAGTCAACGCCCTCATGCCGGTATGAATTGACGTTCTGGCCCAGGAGTGTCACCTGCTTAAAGCCCTCATCCGCCAGGCGCCTGACCTCGTCGATGATGTTCCCCGCAGGCCTGCTGCGTTCCCGGCCCCGCGCGTGAGGGACAATGCAGAACGAGCAGAAATTGTTGCACCCGCGCATGACAGCCACCCAGGCGTTAACACCTTCAGCGCGCGCCGGATAGACATCCGCGTACGTCTCGAATTCAGAAAGGGTCACATCATAGCCGGGGTGTTTACCTTCCTCCGAAGCCGCACCCGCGGGAGACCCGATCTGGGCCAATATCGCCGGCAGCCGCTTATAACTGTCGGGGCCGACCACAAAATCCAGTGCCAGATGCTTGTTCTCAATTAATTCCTGGCGCAACCCCGTGGCCATGCACCCCAGGATACCGATCAAGACCGGTTTGCCCTGACGACGGTGACGAAAATCATGGATATGCCCGTAAACCTTACGATGGGCATTCTCGCGGACGGAACATGTGTTGAGCATGATGATATCCGCCTCAAGATCATCCTGGGTGAACACATATCCCGCCGCGGAAAGGATGGAACGGACGATCTCGGTGTCGTATTCGTTCATCTGGCAGCCGTATGTAATTAGACAAATTCTCTTGTCTTGTTTCATATCATCGTCTTACAATATATATCTTAAACTTTAAAATTTTTCAACCGATGAACGAATACGACACTGCCTCTAACTAGCACTCAATTGTTGATTCCAATATACATGCGTCTTCTTTAGTTTCTATGATCACGATTGTATTATCGCTCGCAGATAATCCGCGCTTCAATATTTCTAACGGCTAATTGAGCTTTTTTTGATTGCATTGACAACCTGATCACCAATGATTTTATGCGCTTTCTCATTTGGATGACCATCTACCATCCTCGGTGGAGAGCCACGCCAAATAGCGTATTCCCTTTCGTAATGCTCGCTATCAACAACTGCTAGATTCCCTAATAAAGCTTTGTCAGCATCCACCACCATCGCCTCAGGAGGGAACTCTTCGAAGACCTGATTGTCATCTTGCTTCCGATTTATAATTACAATAATCAGCTTTGATCCGTTTTCTACAGCTACTTTAGCCATCTGCTCATATACATACCTTGTTAATTTCTTGCGGTCTTTTATCGGCCTCGGGAAGAAAAAAATATTTTTAAAATTATACATAGACATATTAACGTCATCATGAAAGTACATAGGAAGCGCAAAATTCATTACAAATGATAGAAAATCAGAAAATGCGTGTGAAGAATTCCTATACCTTTCAATTGCTTCTGTTTTTAAATATGCCCTAAAAACTGGCGGATGGATCTTAATGTCATTCGCAATTTCATAAAAATATGGTGTCGGGAGCTTGCCAAAGTACGTTGGAGCAAAACGATTAATGCCGCGGTCAACCAACCAAGTCGAATACTGTACTATTAAGAAATCAGGTTTATTGACTGGAACTAATCTTTTCGCAAGGATTAACATCTGAGCTAAACCGTAACTGCATACACCCGCATTTTCAATCTTTCCATTAAAATACCTGCCGACTATGTATGGCCAAGTATCTTCTGCATAAACACCATCTCCATAAGTATAAGAGCAACCTAAGAATAGCATGACTGGATGAATGTCTAATTTTGATTCTCTTTCATTGACCGGTATTCTAAAACCATTTTTATCATATCGCATAGGAATATTCTTACCTATCGGGAATGTATGCTCCCCTGTTGAGTTTGGTATCGGAGAGAACCCGAGTTCAGTGTCAGATTTATGAACAACACCTTTCCATCCCCTCTGATTAGACTTTATCATCAAAGATATAGGAATTGCACGATAGATCACGGATATGAAATAAATAAGGCCAAAAAAGATGACGGGTAGGCAAACCAAAATGACATAAAATAAAAACTGCTTACCTCTATGCAAATGGTCTTTCATCATCCCTCTTAGTCATTAAAAATTCATATTCAATAGTAAACATTTCTAAAAAACCCGACAATAGCCATAAGCCAGCGGCCCCATCGGCCAACCGAAACTTAACAGGTAGATTTTCTTTTGCACTCTTTATCCTTATAAAATCTGTAAATCTTTCAAGATAGATTGAGTAATCTCTTTTGCTTTCTAACCTTTAGCCACATCCGGCGCTTGAATATTTGTTGCAAAGAAAAAATTCTGCCCCTCGCTTCTCCACACACCCCACGAACCATCCTAGAATCCATTTCCCATCCTGAGGCCCTGAACCAGTCTTACCCATGAAGCGCACCCCCTGCTCATCGGAAAGGGTAATATCCTTAAACACCACACGGACATTCTCCGGTTGAAGAGGCAGTTTACCTGAATAAAGTTGATATAAGAGATCAACCTGTTCCCGGCCGAAATCTTGATCGAAGAGCGCAGCCAAAACTTGGTCAACCCACCTGATATATCCCAATTGCCATAATTTATCTTATCCAAAAATGCCTGCATCCTCTCAGCGCCAATGCGAGACGCCAGATCCTGAAAATACCAAACAACTGAACTCTTGACACTTTCCGAGATCCTTCATTTCAATAGCAGATCCAGCAAACGCACTGCAGGCCCAACAAAGAACGGCAAAGAACATAACCACCAATGCACAAAAATACCCTATCATCGTGCGCATCTTGCACATATGGCCAAAACGAAACATAGGAACCCATCCACGCGTCTAAAGCGATGAATGAGCGAGATGATGATCCGTAATCTTAGAAGACACGCGCTATGGTTTCCCTTTAACAGAGGATTCTTTCAGGGCTAATAATAACTTTAACTGGTCAAAGAATTCATATAACTTTTCTGCGATAAATATATGGCCCTCCCGATTATAATGATACTCATCAGCAATAAATACCTTTAATGGATCGGCTTCTGTATTTAAAAGTGAAAATAAATCTAAGAAAATAATTCCATGCTCAAGAGAAATACGTCGTACGAAATGTGCAATATTACCAGGCTGATACGAATCTCCGTTGAGTGACCCGTCAAATTCCATCTTTGTAGGAAGAACAACCAAAATTAATTTACAGTTATTTTTCAGGCACGCTTTATTTATTTCTAACACGATCGTTTTAAACAAATCGCGTGCTGCTTTTATCTGAGCGGGCATTTCCATCAAAAATAAAGGATGATCTACTGTAGGACAATTCGTTACATGTAAATCTACAGGAAAATAACTAAAAATTGTACTAAAACCTCCATGACTAGTTTTGAATACTTTCATTTGGAGAAACTGGTAAAAACAAGAATTATTCGAAAGAAACCAGCAAAAACGTGCTTTCAATGAAATAGAAGTTGTTCTGCCCTTCTCTAAGTAATTATTGTTATCAAGACGGAAAAATGATTTGGCGTAAGTTTCTCTGATATCATTTGGAGCTATCATTAAAAATAAATAATCAGGCTTATACTTCATTCCCTCGTGCACCAAATAGAGAAATTCCTGATCAGTCGCCCACGCAGGAACCGAAACATTCATTACATCGTATTTATTGCTGTCGGTTTTATTCGCTGCAATCTTTTTTCTAAAAAGACTACTAAATGTTTCATGGTCAGAAACCCTACTACCAGCAGTATACGAATCCCCTAAAAAGATAATTCTCTTGATACCTTTATCCTTCACAAAAGGATGCTCGTTGTCTCTAAAACCTTCATTATTGGTCGTAAATCCATCTTTTTTTCTAAAGAACCCATTGTTCATATTTCTTTTAAATCGCCATCCCAATATTTCATCATACGCGATTCCAGACACTTGATATTCCGAATTAATCTTAAACGTTAGTTCAATGGCCAGGATAACCACAACTGCCCATAATATAATAGCGACCAATATGGGCTTTTTCATTTCATCCTCTTTATAAGAAATTATGGTCCCTGTAAGTCCTACATGGGTAAGTAGTGTTTATTGAGCCCGGCAAAGTCCAGACGTCCAGTGATCAGGAACGCAACGATTCTGAAGTACCGGAATGTGCTAAAGCTTCTGGCTTTTGCCTTGGCCGCCTGGATCAACGAATTCAGTCCTTCGAGAAGGCCGTTGTCAATGTGTGACTTTTTCCATTGCACGACGCCTTCCCAGTGAGCCTTGATTGTGCGGGCAGGCCTCTTGTTTACGAACTGTGTCCACGGCGGATTAACTTGACGCTTTATCGTGTCAGCAATATCAAGACGTGGCCCCCGCGCATGAAGATAGCATTCATGCTCGAAGAAGTTCAGGTGCCGCCATTGCTTATCCACCGTATCGTAAACTTTGTAGTCGCCCTTGATGTTTTCATCAATTGACTCGTAATGAAAGACAGATCCTTTTCGAAAGTCGATGTGAATATCAAGACGTTTGTTCTCAGCACTGAATTGAATGTCTTTGATAAACCAAGGATCTTGAATATTAAGAGCAAGTTCAAATAATTGCTGGGTAAACATCGGCTTCCTCCTGGTTGAAAGCCTCCCAGGATTATAACCGACAAAAACTGACTACCCATTCAAAACTTCAAAGAGGCAAAATTGTTTGATATCTCAATTTTTGCCTCCCTGGCAGCATTTTTTAAACGTTCATCGTCTTCGTAGAATTGTTTTAGTAAATGAGATTTTGTTTTGATTAAGCGGCGCATTTACAACACATCGATCAGATCAAAAACATCACCCTGGCGCTATTGACCGAGACGATACCGCCAGCAGGTGGTCAGATGATCGTTGACCAGGCCGGTCGCCTGCATGTGGGCATAGATGATCGTAGAGCCTACGAATGACATGCCACGTTCCTTCAAGTCCTTTGACAGCGCATCGCTTTGGGGGCTGGTTACGGGAATGTCTTTCATCGTCCGACAACGGTTCACGATCGGCTTGCCCCCGACAAAAGACCAAATATATGCGTCAAAACTCCCGAACTCCTTTTGTATCGCCAGGAACACGCAGGCATTCCTGCGCGCAGCAAAGATCTTAAGCCGGTTGCGGATGATCCCAGTATCCTGCATCAACGTTTCTAACTCCCCGTCCGTCATGCGCGCAACCTTCCGGGGATCAAAATTCTTGAACACCTTCCGGTAACCCTCCCTCCGGCATAAGATCGTGTACCAGCTCAAGCCAGCCTGCGCGCCTTCCAGGATAAGGAACTCAAAGTGGGTACGGTCATCGCGAACAGGTACACCCCATTCCGTATCGTGATAATGGACATAAAGAGGTTTATCCAACCCTGCCCAGGGGCAACGGATCTTGTCTTTTGGTTCCTTAAGCATACGAGATGACTATTCCAGCAGTTTATACAAGCCTGAAGAGGCCTGAAGATACTTATCCCGAAGGACCTCATCCATCCAGTGTTTCTTCACGATCTCATTGGCCTGTACCCGCGAATCACCCCAGCCCCATCCTTTGGACCAGGGGATCACGTCCCAATGAAGGTCAATATAACTGACAACCTGCACCTTCTCGTTGGCAATAAACTGGAAGAATGGATCGAACCATAATTTCCATGATCCCTCCCCGTACACCGTACCCGACCCGGACGGGGCCGCCTCCGCGATCATAAAACCCTTATGATGCTGACGGGCCATCTCGGCAAACTTCTTCATATAAATGTTGGGCTTTCCAAAGACAGAGACAGCGAACCAATCAACGTAATCGTCACCCGGGTACCAGTCTGCCCAGGGATGTTGCGGTAAATTCGAAAAAGAGTGCCATACATACGCCACATTCCTTACCTGCGCCGCCCTCAATCTGTCGACGATATGGCGGTACGCCTGACGATAGACCTCGGGTTCATACTTGTTCAAAGGAAGATCGAACTCATAGCCGATACGCAGGAACACAGGCCGCTGTGCTTTTTTGATCCAAACGCCTATCTTGTCGATATTGCGGTCATAGTCCCCCCTAACAACACCATCGAGCGCTCCGACCATCCAAAGCCCCATTTGCATCACGCTCTGCGGGTATTGATCGAGCAAATACTGGCCATCCTGAAGCCCGGCGCCATGATCGGCAACGGATCCCAGGCCATCGGCAAGCTGTATCGAGGTATAAAACATCGTGCCCCCGGGGACTACTCCTACAGCATGCACATAATCGTCGATCGAGGTCTTGTCTTCTCCGACAATAAGGAGGACCTTGCCCTCGGGCGGCGTGAACGGCACATGCCGCTCTCCCGCTTCAGAACGGCCAGCCCCCGACACCATTAACGCTCCCGCAAATAAAAATATAATAAATGGTCTCATATCCCCTTCTATTTATAGATTCTTAATGAACCCGCTTATTCCCGCCAGCCAGACATCCTGCGATTCATAGAAATTACTATTATGACCGCCATGGACCTGTAAAAAAACTTTCGATCCTCCGGCTGCGGCATAAAGCTTCTGCCCAAGACGGAAAGGGACGATCTCATCGTTCACACTATGGATCATGAGCTTGGGGCAGCCGATCGACCTTACCTTTGCTTCGGAATCAAAGCGACTGGCCAGCATCCACGATGGGAGCCATGGCATGATCTCCCGGGCCATATCTTTAATGCTCGAAAACGTACTATCAAGGATCAGTGCCCTTACGGGCTTCGTGAAAGCCAGCTCCGTGATCACAGCACCGCCAAGAGACTCACCATACCCGATGATCCGGTCCGGCCCGATGCCTTGCGAGAGCAAATAGGCATAGGCCGCCTCAACATCCCTGTAAAAGCCCGGCTCTGAAGGTTTTCCCTGGCTCTCGCCATAGCCCCGATAATCAAAAATAAGGACGTTATACCCCAGCTGATCAAAGAACCGTAGCTTATCAAGGCGATGGCTGATATTCCCCGCATTCCCGTGACAAAAAAGGATCGTGTATTTCGCTCCGCTGGAGGCAGTGAACCACCCCTGGATCGCCAACTTGTCAACGGTCGTGATAGTGACTTTCTGGAACTTTAGCCCGACCTTGTCAGGGAAAACATCCACTGACGCGACCGGATAAAACAGCATCCTTGACTCCATATATCTCAGGAAACAAAAAACAATGAAACCACTGATGAGCAGCACCTTCACAAACACCATAAGAACAGAGCTCGCTTCCTTTGCATTCATCAATGACCTTCTTCCTTACTGAAGACGTCAAATCCAAGCTTTCCTTTGGTCTCAGCAGTCTTACAGTTACTATCGCGGGATTGGCTTTCATGCTAAAACAAACGCTTCATTGTGTCTACTGTTTCAGCAGAAGATAGTGAAGGCAAACTTATTAAAAAGACCACAGCCAGGACACCGCCACTTCACGCGGCTTGCCGTTAGGGACAACAAGATTTAATTCTTCCGGCGCATACCCATCGTCGTACCTTGCAACAGAAATATCCACGGGATATTGATCCTCAATAACGTGCTGTTGCGGGAACACCCTTTTAGGCCCTAATACATGCATGCGCCCGCGGCGGTCATCCTGCGTGACAGCAGCCCGAGCAGTATCAGCTTTGGCCTTATCCATGAAAAAAACAAACATGAATGCCTGCCGACGCCGGTGATTGGAAATTTTAGTAAGCTGAAGCACCCTCTTTTTCACCGCATCACCCGACGATATCACGGACAATCCACCCTTCCTGTCGGGATAAATATACTGCTGCGGGTCAGATAAACCATTGAAAACCGAGACCATAAGATTATCTCGGCGATCAGGGTGCTTGCTCGCATACCAGGCCTCTTCATCGATCTTCCAGGTCCCTTCGGCCTTGAGCATATGGACCTTGCCCTGCATGCGGCCCAGCGTGGAATCCCCGGTTACCGAGAATTCAGCCCACCCGGCTTCAACACGGGAATCGATGATATGGATCTTTTGCGGGCGCATGACCTGGAACATGGCAAGAACAACATGCTCGGAAACCCCGGCCTTGACCTTTGCTTTCAGCAGTTCAATGTTCTTATCGACAATGAATGGTTTAAGGTCATCAAGCCGCGCGGCATCGGAAACAGCGTTGCATAGCCTCTCGAAGCCCCTGATATCAGACGGGTCAGGCACAACGGCAGCTTCAGCCGTATTGACCACGGATAACGAGATGTCTGGATTTTCCCTGGATAAACGCTCGATCTTGACGTCTGGAACCGGACCGGAATAGAGTTTTACACTGACAAACCCGTAAGATATATTGGCAAGATCTCGCCCGATCGTGGTTTGCGGATTTGGATCATTAAAAATACCTGTATGGGAATGTGGATTTATGACAACAGAAAGCGGCGTCAAATCGGCTTTGCAGGTCGAATGAAAAGGGAATAAACAAATAATAAGGACCCCGATCAACATATTCATCCCGGATCACCACCTTTCAAAAAACATATCGCAACGGCATGCGATCTTTTTTGAAAACTGTGCGCGATGAAATCCGACTTTCCAAAGATCTCGATGAACCGCTTACCCTTCCATCGGTCTTCCTGATTAAAGTATATCACACAATCATAAACCCGGATTTTTCATTAGAAAAATCCGCCCCGCAGGGGTCGCGTGGCAAATCCGTCGAGGATTTGCCAGCTTTGCGAGGTAATCCTGGACTTTTGCACGCA